>CASBRC010000191.1 GCA_949128015.1 Synechococcales cyanobacterium PMM_0003 | reverse complement strand
TCTTATTACATCAAATTATATGGCTTAGGTATAAAGAAAATCGCCACGATCGCAAAACCGATCGCAAGACTACTAATAGTTACTGAGCCAAATAATTTCCAGATTGTTTTTTGGGGTAAGTCAATATATATAAGTTGTTTACCAACGAGAGTAATCGCGCCTGCGATCGCACCAATCGCTGCACTAGTCAACCAACTTGACGGGGTTTGCAAAATCAAGAGTGTCGTCTGTACTGTAAACCCAATCGTGATCAGCGTGGCGACAACCTCAATGATGGATAGCTTTTTTTCTGCGTCAGGCTCATAGCGGACATCTTGAAAACCTAGCAAATATAATCCTAGACAGACACCCGCCGTAATTAAGCTATAGGTGATATTAGAGGTTTGCCAATAGACGGTAATCACTGCCGCGATCGCCGCGAACAGTCCACCCAAGCTTTGAGGTATAGCAAATATGGCAACGACTGCAAGCATCAACAAGAAACCCGCACTTAAATAATCGCCCAAACGCAACAAAGTGCATAGCTGTGCGCCCACCCATCCATAGGCGATCGCGATCGCAGTTAGAGATATTAGCAAGCGATACCCAATTTCCAGTCTGCCGAGTTTGAGTGCCATGACATGCCACCAGTTTTATTGTCTATGAGAAAAAAGTATAGCAATCGTTAGAGCGTTAAGTAGCTAGGCAATTGAAACCTTAAAACCCAAGAAGCTGTGGCGCACGCGCAGCGTGCGCCACAGCTTCTTGAGTTTTATTATGCCTACATGCTTAGATATTCTTGCAATTGCGATCGCAAAGACTTGTAACTTAGATCCTCAGCATCAAGGCTCGACTCAATCGTTAAACCCAGCGATCGCTGATTGGGAACAGATACTTTTGCTGATTGCGCCAAGGCTTGCCATAGCACCCAACGACTACCAAAGGGCAAATAGGCGATGCTATCGGTTTTATGGGATAGCCACACGACAGGAATGTCGGGCAAATCTTTGAGAATATCTGCGGAACTAGGGGAGATATTCACCGCCGCTAAGGTTTCTAATACAGCGCGATCGCTTTGGACAATTCCTGTGTCATTTGTCCAGAGTCTGACACTCAGCTTTGATTTTTGAGCATAAAAATAGAGTGAAGCCGCCGCTACCACTGCTTCTTCAAAGGCTTCAGGCTCCCATCCTGCGGAATTGTCGAGGGCGATCGCCACTTCTTGCCCACCGATGGTTACTTCCAATTCTCTGACTCGCAATTCGCCATACTTGGCACTAGTCCGCCAATGGATTAATCTAGTCGGATCGCCCCAGCGATAGGGGCGCAAAGTTTTAGTTAAGCCTTCCGTTGCATTTCGGTAATTATGTTCGTCACTATATTGACGTGGACTCGTATCACTTCCTAACTGGTCAACCAATGGACAGCGATCTAGGGGTAACACCGTTGGATAAACGATCGCTTTTTGACCCGATGGGCAAGCCCGACGACTGCGAAATAAGCCTAAGGGACTGGAAGTCGCGATTTCGGTTGACCGAAATAAAAATACGCCACGCTGAGTGGTTTTTGCCTCATACTTCCAGTGATATTCCTGCATCGGTGCAATCAAATCGATCACAATTTCCTGTTGCAAAATATTTGAGAGACTTTCTGGCAAAATATCGTTCACTTCTAACAATCGTTTCTCAGTCCGCCCCATATTCTGGATTGTCAGATCGATCCATAGATCGTCACCAACGCTAACTGGATCAATTTGCGATCGCAGTATCACCATTTCGGCTAGTAATCGCTTCGGCATTACCGCCCCCACAATCAACAGCGCCGAACTTATACCACTAATCACATACAACCACCCCGATAGAGTATTTGTTGCTGCCATAAAGAAGAACAGCGTGAAGAAGGTATACATCCCCCCAATAAATTCTGGTGTCGCAAATCGCCATTCTAACCATTTAAAAAAGCGCTTGATCTTCGATGGGCGCTTTGGTTTAGAACTACGAGATTTGCGATCGCTTTGACTATACGAAATATCTGCATCAGTAAACTTCATTTGATTTCACCCATATCATTGATAGACACTACTGAGCCAGTTGATAAGTGATACATCAAGCAGCACGTTCCTGAGCAATTATTAGCTTAGCGGCATTTTCTAAAACCTTCATGATTTGAGTCTTTAGATAAGGGAAATCATTAATAAACTCAGCTAATCCACCATCACCTTCAAGGTAGTCAAAGAATGTTTTCAAGGGAACACGAGTTCCTTTGAAAACTGGAACTCCACTCATAATTTCAGGATTACAGTGAATAATTCCTTGAGCTTCTAACAAGCTATTTAATCTCATTTTCTTCATAATATAATCTTATTTCCCATTATATAGCCGTTAGGAATGAATCATGGAAGTTAAAGCCAATAAAAATCAGGTTCTTTATTTTATTGCGCATCGCTAAGCTTAATGTTTCTCATGTCCCATTACCTTTTTAGGCGATCGCAAAAATTAAAAAAATCTTATATGCTATTGACTTTAATTCTCAAATAGGTTTAAGCTGACTTCATTAGTTATTGCAAGTTATTCTTCTTAGTGTATCGACCATTTCTCAAAAATTAATGAAAAAAGTTTTATTTTCGCCGATTAATTTTGCTGT
This sequence comes from Synechococcales cyanobacterium PMM_0003, assembly GCA_949128015.1. Lineage (GTDB taxonomy): Bacteria > Cyanobacteriota > Cyanobacteriia > Pseudanabaenales > Pseudanabaenaceae > Pseudanabaena. The sequence continues at coordinate 8,820 of CASBRC010000191.1, read as the reverse complement.
AGTCGCAGGATTAATGTCCCTAGTAGGTTTGACAGCTTGTACTGAAAATAGCCAGCAACCGACATCTCAAACTAATACAGCTCAAACATCTGCTCCAACTGAAGTAGCCAAGGCTCCACTCAAGGAATTGACGATTGCTTTTGCCACACGCCGTGATACTAAAGATCTGCAAAGCAAAGTCGATCAAGTTTCCGCAATTTTATCAAAAGAGATTGGTATTCCTGTGAAGGCGGTGATCGGTGACGAAACTGCATCCGTCGAAGCTTTAAAAGCCGATCGCGCCAATGTTGCTTTTTTAAGTGGTCGCGCAGCGCTCAAAGCAGATACACTAGCAGGCTCCAAAATGTACTTAGCCGAAGTTCGTGACGACTATTCTGGTGGAAAAACTTATGATTCAATTTTTGTTGTTCCTGAGAATAGCCCGTTAAAAACTTTAGCTGATGGAACGCAAACTTTAGAACAGTTGCGCGGTAAACGTATGGCGTTTACCTCCCGTTCTTCTGGCTCTGGATTTATTTTCCCTGTTAGCGAATTGGTAGGACTCAAGTTCGTGGATGGTCCCGATCGCCTAGAGCAATTTTTTGGGAAAGTCACCTATGGGGACGGCTATAGCAGCGCCCTACAAGCAGTGTTGCGAGATCAAGCTGATGTCGCCGCAGTTTCTGAATATGCATTGTTACCACCTTGGATCACTGCTGAAGAAGGCAAAAAATTACGGGTGTTGCATGCTGTTCCAAATGTGCCAGCCCATGGAATTGTCATCGATGATAATGTGCCTGCGGACATGCGTGAAAAGTTGATTAATGCTTTTCTGAAACTGAATGAGCCAGAGAATAGTGAACTATTTCGCAGTCTCTACAACTCCACAAAACTAGTCAAGGTTGATCACGAGCCACATTTGGCGATTATGCGTACCGCAATTGAACGTGCAGGACTCAAACCTTAGTTATATATTTTTTGCCTAGCTTCGCTAGCAGCCTGTCGAAAAAAAACAAAATTACCTTCGTAGGGTGTGTTAGCGATAGCGTAACGCACGGCTCAGCCGATCAAGGTTCGTTAGCGTCAGCGTAACGAACCCTACAGGAAACCAGCAAAAAAAATATTTCCTTATTCCAAGATTAGAATTTAAAAATTATGGGACCCCTTTCCGAGAATAATGCACCTGCGATCGCCTGTCACAATGTCCGCACAGCTTATCAACCCACCTTAAAGCGTCCAATCTTAAATGGCATTGATCTGCAAATCAATCATGGTGAATTTGTGGCTTTGCTCGGTTTGAATGGGGCAGGGAAATCAACACTTTTGCGATCGCTAGTCGGGTTAATGCCTTTAAGCCAAGGCGAGATCAATATTTGTGGTACGACAGTCCAACCCAATCAGGTTGATGAAGTTCGCAAAAATGTCGGTTTCCTTGTGCAAGGCGGCGGCTTAGTCGATCAACTTTCCTGCTTAGATAACGTCCTATGTGGATGTCTCGGCGACCTAAATACATGGCAGAGTTTATGGGGATTTCCTAAACGCGATCGCAGAATTGCCACGCAGCTATTACAAAAAATGGGATTGCAAGAACAGATCTATCAAAAAGCGAGACAGCTAAGTGGTGGTCAGCGCCAAAGAGTGGCGATCGCCAGAACTTTGATTCAATCTCCGCATATTTTGCTAGCCGATGAGCCAACGACAGGGCTGGATGTATCGGGAATTAATCAAGTGATGAGCAGTCTACAGGAAATGCATCGCAAAGGATTGACGGTTGTAGTGGTATTGCATGATCTGGCGCTAGCGGCTCAGTACGCTCAACGGGCGATCGTCTTGCAAGAAGGGCAGGTCTGGTATGATGGGGACTGTCAAAATATGGACAGACAATTTGCTAAGTTGCAAAACCTCTCCCTAGTCCAGTCTGCTAACGCTGCATAATGAAATTTCTTGATCGGATTCGCCCCTATATCTCTAGCCGCTACAACATCTGGATTATCAGATTTTTAGTAATTATCGGTCTAGGCTGGGCTTATATCTGGTCATTACAAGGCTTAAAAGTCGATCCCAAGTTACTCCAGACGAGTCTGCCCTATATGACAGATTTTCTGTCGCGACTTTGGCCGCCTGATTTGAGTATCTTGGATGTGGCAATCAAAGCGTTGATTGAGACTGTGCAAATGTCACTTTTGGGAACGACGATTGGCGCAATCTTCTCAATTCCGATCGCATTATTATCAGCCCAAAACTTGTCGCCATTGTGGTTACGATGGATGGCAAATCTTTTTCAAAATGCAGTTCGTTCCGTTCCATCAATTATTTTAGGTTTATTTTTTGTAGCCGCCACAGGACTAGGTGCGCCAGCAGGAACTTTGGCTCTAGGGATTTATACAATTGGTTATTTAGCGAAGTTCTACCAAGAAGCAATCGAATCTGTAGATAAGCGATCGCTAGAGTCTCTGCAAGTCGGTCGAGCCTCGTGGTGGCAAATTGCTCAATATGGAGTCTTTCCACAGGTTTTGCCGCTATGCCTTGGCTATACGTTTTATATGTTTGAATACAATATTCGCGCCGCCTCAGTGTTGGGTGTAGTCGGTGCGGGTGGCATTGGGTTTGAGCTAGTCAGTTATATTCGCGGGTTTGAGTATAACAAGGCGATGACAATGATGTTAGTTTTGTTGGTAGTTGTAACTGCGATCGATGCTCTCAGCAGTCAATTACGAAATAAATTTAAATTGGATTAAACAATAGCAATAAGGATATTTTTAGTGGCGCGGCTTCGCCGCGCCACTAAAAATTAGGGCTGCTCGTTGTTGATTTCTGCGATCGCCTTTCGCGCAATATTTGTAACATATAGCGTCACGACAACTGTAGCGATCAAGCCGATAATGCGAATCACCCATTGAAATGTGGGATCAGCCGATTGATTGTCACTGCCAATCCGCGCAATATCTCCCGCAAGAGAGCCGATATATACATACAGCACCGTCGCAGGAAGCATTCCAATTGATGCGATCGCATAATCCTTTAGCCCAACTCCAGTAATGCCAAAAGCATAATTTAATAAATTAAAGGGGAATGCTGGAGACAAGCGCGTTAACAACACAATTTTGAAACCCTCATGGGCAACGGCTTTATCAATCGCCACAAATTGCTGATTGCCCTCAATCCTCTTGCTAATCCAGTCGCGGGCGAAATAACGTCCGATCAAAAAAGCAGCGATCGCGCCCAAAGTTGCACCGATAAATACATAGAGCGAACCCCAAATCACTCCAAATACCGCACCTGCTCCTAAGGTCAAAATCGTCGCAGGAATAAAAGCCACCGTTGAGAGAATATAAATACCAATGAAAGCAAGTCCACCGATGTAGCCCAGACTGTTGATCCAGTTTAAGACATCTGACATTAGCAACAACCTCCACCGTTATAGTGCCAAGTAGAATCGGTAATGATCACTTCTTGCGGAAACTGATCAGCAAGTTTTGAAGCTGTTTTATCACATACAGAAGTAGGATTACCCCGTTGTAAAACATGCCCTGCGTGATCGTCTAGGGCTGGCTCAATACCGCTATAAACTGCGGTCTTTCCTGTAAATACACAGGCTCCATCGCTGGGAATAGGAACTTTAAAAGATACAGAATCTAAACTCTCTAACATCAATGGAGCGTCTAAATCAAAGCTATGGGTGTCGAGTAATCGATAGGGACGACGGGCGCGGACTTCTATTTGTCCAAATCCTGCCTTAATTAGATAGTGTATATATTCGTCGTAGGTCATTGCGCCCGATAGACACATGGCACGTAAACGTTGATCAGCTTGGAGATTTGCGGGAATAGGACGAGTTGCGATCGGGTCACTCATGATCAATCTGCCCTTGGGTTTGAGAACGCGATAGACTTCTGTTAAGGCTCGTTGTAAATCCTGTGGCTCAAAGATATTAAATAGACAGTTTTGGGCAACCACATCAACCGAAGCGTCAGGGACAGGTAAGGCAAAAGCATCACCCTCAAGGATTTCTACAAATTCAGGCTCAAACCAATCATTCTCTTTCGCGGCTAATTGTAAGTTCTGACTGGCGACTTCACGCATCGCGGCAACTGGATCGACGGCAATCACACTTCCTTTTCGGCGACAGAAATATGCGAATTGAAGTGCCTCTAAACCACCGCCAACGCCAATATACAAGACTGTTGGGTTACCACGTAGCTCCGTCGGATGGATGGTTGTCCCACAGCCATAGTTCATCTGCTGCATGATTTCTGGAATCTTGAGATTGGGAAATTGCAATGGTGGCGTACTGATACAGCACAAACCAACTTGCGGTGTTTTCGCAGCTTCTGTATAAAATTCGGCGGTAGTTTCGAGATAGCTCATACAGTTTTTTTAGGGATTATCCTATTAAGTATATATGCGTAATAAAAACCAAAACCCAAAAAACAAGAGCGCAAGCGCAGCTTGCGCTCTTGTTTTTTGGGTTAGAAGTATCCTTTGGGGCATTAGAATCAGCGCGATCGCATCTGTTAATTTTAGCGATCGCTAATCGGCATGTAAGTTACATCATGTAACCCTGTGTAAACCTGCGTGGGTCTGAAAAGGCGATTATCAGAAAGCTGCTCTTTCCAGTGGGCTAACCAACCAGGCACACGTGCGATCGCAAAAATAGTCGTAAACAAATTACTAGGGATACCCAGCTTTTTATAAACCAATCCTGAATAAAAATCCACATTTGGGTGAATACCTTTGCTAGCTAGTTTCTCAAAGGCTTGCTTTTCGAGTTCTAGGGCAATGTCATAGTAGGGATCATGACCGAACTCATCGAACATTTTATGCACTAAATCTTGTAACACGATCGCACGAGGATCTTTGACTTTATAAATACGATGACCAAAGCCCATGATCTTCTCTTTGCGCTCAATTTTACGCTCAAGATAAGCCGTCACATTCTCGACAGAGCCAATTTCTTCGAGCATCATCATCACTTGCTCATTTGCGCCGCCATGCAAGGGACCTGCTAAAGTGCCGATCGCCGAAGTCATCACCGCATAGGGATCGGTCAAGGTCGAAGCCGTTACCAAGGCGGCAAAAGTTGAAGCGTTAACAGTATGTTCAGCATGAAGCGTGAGGCATACATCAAAAACATAGGCTGCGAGAGGGTCGGGAACCTTCTCATTTAACATGTAAAGAAAATTAGAAGCATAGTCAAGATCGTCACGGGGCATCACAGGATCATTACCTTGACGCATCATATGAAAGGCTGCCACCATCGTTGGTACTTTCGCTAGCAGTCGCACCGTTGCTTGATAAATGTAATCTGCATCATGAAAATTACCCAAGGGATAAAACATTCCCAATGCCGCCACACTAGTTTGCAGTGCATCCATCGGATGAGCATTATCGGGAAATGACTTAATCATGTCACGAATGCGATATTTGATTCTTCTTCTATGGGTAAGATCGTGTTCAAAATCCTCTAGTTCAGTAGCTTTTGGCAATTCACCGAAGATTAGCAAGTAGCTGATTTCAAGGAAATGACTATGCTTGCAAAGCTCCTCAATGCGGATACCTCGATATTCCAGCAACCCTGTCTTCCCATCAACATAACTTATATTTGATTGGGTTGCAGGAACCCCCTCTAAACCAGGCTTATATTCTCCGATCGCCATATCTTAGCTACCTTACAGGGTTAATTTGGGTGATTTATTTAATTATTTTATCGTTATGTACGCTGATGACTGTGCATCTATAACAATAAACCCAAATATTAAGAGAGGACGCAATGCGTCCTCTCTTATATATCGCAAATTAAATAAAATTCCAATATGTTTCGGCGGGCTTCGCCCACCGAAACATACTTAGGTAAGTATTTAGTCGGCGATCCTTAATATTTGGGTTTTACGCTGAAATTATTGAAAAGGATTATTGCCTTGCTTACCAAATAGAGATGCTTCACCCTTAATCACGGCTTTCGCGAGATTAAAAGCTGCCCAAGCAACCACTAAAGCAATAGGGCCTAATACTACTAATACTCTTAAATCCATTATGTTTATACCGATTAAATAGAAATTGATTTTACTACCCATTATGACAGCAAAACTGAGCATTAGAACCCAAAAAAATGAGGAGCAAGCTTAGCTTGCTCCTCATTTTTTTGGGTTCTAATCTACCAGTTCATGATATGTATCGTTAGTCAAAATTTAATTTTTTATGGAATACTGGCAAGCCTTCGTTTTAGGGATCGTGCAAGGACTAACTGAATTTTTGCCGATTAGTAGCTCGGCACACCTTAAGGTTATCCCTGCGCTTTTTGGGTGGAAAGATGCAGGTGTGTCTTTTGATGCAGTGATTCAACTCGGTAGTATCGTGGCAGTTGTCAGTTATTTTTGGAAGGATCTCAGTAATATTACGCTTGGCAGTATTGAGGCTGTGCGTAAGCAAAATTACAAATCTCAAGAATTTAAGTTAGCTGTGGCGATCGCATTAGGCACAATTCCGATCTTGTTTGGCGGCTTGCTCATTAAAATCTTCGTCCCAGACTATGACAAGTCGCCTTTGCGGAGTTTGACTGCGATCGCAATCGCCTCAATTGTGATGTCAAGTTTGCTAGCCCTAGCAGAAATATTCGGGCAACGCAGCAAAACCGAAAAGCGTCATTTTAAGGGAGTACGGATAATTGATGGGATTTTGATGGGATTAGCACAGGCGATGGCGATCATTCCTGGAGTGTCTCGCTCTGGCTCGACCTTAACCGCAGGATTGTTTCTAGGTTTAGATCGGGTTGCTGCGACTAGATTTTCTTTTTTGCTAGGTATTCCCGCAATCACGATCGCAGGTTTAGTCGAATTAGTTAGCATCATCAAAAAAGGTTTTGGTGATATTGGCGCGGGACAATTAGCGATCGGGCTATTGTCATCAGTGATTTTTTCTTATCTTGCGATCGCATGGCTGCTCAAGTTTTTCCAAACCCATACAACTTGGGTATTTGTGTTCTATCGCTTGCTCTTCGGCACTTTGCTACTAACGGGATTAGGATTTGGCTGGCTGAAATAAATCTCATTATAGAAATTGGTTTTTTGAAAGGTAGCCTACGGCTGCCCTTCAAAAAACCAATTTTGGGGTTTGCAGCGCCTACGGCGCTGCAAACCCCAAAATTGGTTTTTATTTGCGAAAATTTATTTGAAGTTTTCGTGTATAGTTGTAGATCGCACGATCTTTCATGCTCGGATCGGGTTATTTGAAAATTGGTAAAACTAAATTTCCCAATACCTGTACGGCATCTACTGAATATTTAAACACCATGAGTTACGCAATCATTGAAACAGGCGGTAAGCAATATCGCGTCGAAGTCGGCAGATTTTATGACGTTGAGCTACTTGAAGCCGAACCAGACAGTAAATTAACCATTGATAAAGTTTTCTTTGTCAATATGGACGGCGATATTTCCATCGGTCAGCCATTAGTTGATAGCGCCAGCGTAGAAGTTACTGTAATGCGTCATCACAAGGCGAAAAAAGTAATCGTGTACAAAATGCGTCCTAAGAAAAAGACCCGTAGAAAGAATGGTCACCGTCAGCCATTGACTCGGATCATGGTTGAAGCAATTAATCTAAGCGGTCAGGCTGCTTAAACCACATCAACGGCGCTAAGCGCCGTTGATGTGTCCATCTTTATAATCATTAAGAGGATTCAAATAAAATGGCACATAAGAAGGGTACAGGTAGTACAAGAAACGGTCGCGACTCTAATGCTAAGCGCCTTGGCGTAAAGCGTTTTGGCGGTCAAGTGGTTAAGGCTGGTAGCATCTTAGTCCGTCAACGCGGCACTAAGTTTCACCCTGGCAATAACGTCGGTCGTGGTAGCGATGACACATTGTACGCAACCGTTGATGGCGTTGTTACATTTGAACGTTTTGGCAAAACCCGCAAGAAAATTAGCGTTTATGCGCCTGTAGCTGTAGAAACTGTAGAAGTTGCAGAAGCTGTAGCTGCTTAAAACAAAAAAAGGTGAGTGCGAAGCACTCACCTTTTTTGTTATTAATAAAGGCTGTGCTTTGCACAGCCTTTATTTTTTTGTTTTCAGCGCTGCATATCGTTGCAAGATACTTTTAAGTTTATCGATTTGAATGGGTTTACCAATGTAATCACTCATACCTGCATCGCGACAGACATTTTGATCGTCATCAGTCGCATTGGCAGTCATGGCAACGATCGCAATTGGGGGAAGTTGTAATTCTGATTCTTGCTTGCGAATATATCTAGTTGTCTCTAAGCCATCCATCTCTGGCATCTGAATATCCATCAAGATCAGATCGTATGATTTATCAGCGATGGCTTTGATAGCTTCTAATCCGTTGTTTACTATATCTGCTTCGTATCCCAAGTGAGTTAGTACTCGTTTAGCTACCTTTTGGTTAACTAGATTGTCCTCGGCTAATAGGATTTTGAAACCTGATAAAGACGAGTCTAGGCTGTCTAAATTATCCATGATTTTATAGTGTGTAGGCTTTTGCCTCCGCCAACTAAGGTATGTATTTAACCCATGATTTGCGGTACGCGGAAAAAGTCTTCTTCGCGATCGGGTGCACAGTTGAGTAAAATTTCGCGATCGTCAAAGGGTTTTAAAATGTCGGGACGAGTAATATTTACAGTATTAACGGCTCTAGTCGTTGGTTCCACACCTTCTAGCAAATGATCAAGTTCATTTAGCTGTTGAAAATAGCCCAAAATGCTATCTAGTTGCTTAGTAAATGAAATTTCTTCAGCTTCAGTTAGTTGTAAACGTCCCAAATGTGCGACGTGGCGGACTTGCTCTCTGTCAATCATAATTTTTAGTATATGTAATCAAATAAGG
>CASBRC010000190.1 GCA_949128015.1 Synechococcales cyanobacterium PMM_0003 | reverse complement strand
GCGCGTTTTACAGGGTATTTCCTTTCTTGGAAATGTCCTTAAGTGACTAATAAAAAAGGGCGCTTTGCGCCCTTTTTTATTTTCTGTATGGATTGGGATAACGAACCCTTGCTCCTGCCCATAACAACTTTTGACGTAAGGCTTGATAGTAAGAATATTCTTCTCGTAAAACAATAAATTGGGCATGATGCTCTGACATTTGGATGTCCACTCTCTGCCCAGGAAAAATTGATGTTGCCATCACGCCATCTGTCCATAGTTTTAAACTAAAGTCATCGGTAGAAAGCGGCCAAATACTGACTGTTAATTTTGGTGGAATTACGATCGCCCGACTCGATAAGCTCAAAGGACAAATTGGTGTGATTGCGATCGCATGCATTCCCGAATGCACAATTGGACCATTTGCCGCCACTGTGTAGGAAGTCGAACCAGTCGGTGTCGCCACAATTAGCCCATCACCATGATATTGATCGACAACTTCGCCATCTATTTCTAATTCTAAAAAAGCCGTAACCATACGATCGGGAGAAGCTGGCTTCACGCACATCTCATTGAGGCATAAAAACGGACCACAGGGCTGCCCCAATCTATGCCCTAATCCTTCATCCACTGTAACTACCTTAGCTTCGAGCATCATCCGCCGCTCGATCGCAAAGCGATCGCAGAGGAGCCTTTGCCAGATTTCGCTAGTATCTTCGCATTCCTCAATCGAGTGAGTGAGAAATCCTAAATGTCCCCCAACATTAATTGCTAAAATCGGAACCCCCAGCTTTGCTAAATATCTAGCCGCCCCCAACGTTGCCCCATCTCCACCCAACACAATGGCAAGATCGATTTCTTGGTGCATCGATTCTAAAAAAACAGGATATGGATTATCAGTTGCCCCTGTTGGCCCAATTAAAACTTTGGCTCCCAGCGCTTCTAACTCGTAGCTACATCGCTCTGCCCATACTTTGCCAATTTGACTACCCGACTTATAGGCAATGATTGCTTTACTAATCTTCACGAATGATCCTCAAATTGGGATTGATAGCTAGAGAGTTCAGCGTAACTTCGCTCCAATTATTCTAGATCTCTATGTCAAATCTTTTTTACAGTTCAAAGCCTTGTCCTCTACCAAGTAAATGCAGAGACAAGAGCAGCATTTACTTGGTACATTTGGCGTAATTTGTCTTTTTTGAGACAGGTATAGTCATAATTTTTATAATTTCTTCTCAATTTATGAAAATTAATGATACAAAAAGCAAATTTTTGAGATAAAATTTGACACTAAGTAAAATTCTTGGTGTGAAGGGTAAGTCATGAGTCAGGCAGGATTTGGCGATTCATCATCACAAGAGAGCATTATGCCAATAATGCCAGAGCCGCAAACCCCGCTTCAGAGTGTATCTTCAAATGTACTCGGTGAGCCAACAACTCTGTTTAACGCCTTGCCTAGGCAAGTCCTAGAGCAGGAGCTACAGTTTTGCAATGAGCGTAGTCAGCAAGCGCAAGTTTTGTTGCGTCAAGCCCAAGAACAACTTCAACTATCGCAACTAGTCATTCAACGACAGGAAACTCTCACCCAAACACTTCAGTCGCGCATCGACCAACTTGAACGTGAGTTACAAGATGTACATACAAATTGTGATGAATTGCGCGATCGCCTCAAACGTCAACAGCACCACACATCACAACTAAAAGCTGCCCTCGAACGTTGCCTCGACACTTCCACCCCTGTATCCAATGACATGGCTCTTTCAGCCTTAGAGTCTTGGTCGATCGCCAAACTTGCTGATCAAAAGATTGCTCCTGTAGAGGCGATCAATGATTCACCGCTACAAAGTGTAGTCAAAATTATGCCTACGCCTCAACCAATTGAGTCAGTAGAGCCTCAAGAGTTATCACCTTTTATTATTGCCGAACAGCCTAAAATCCTTGATGAACCTGTTCAGTTATCAATGTCTGTGAAGACACAACCAATTTCACCTTTGATCGTTAGACCGCACAAAGCTTCTCAAGGCTCACCCATTGCGCCTAACTTTCCTTCACTACAGGTTGTTGCCGAGACCCCAAAGACCGATCACCGTATTAGCTGGCAAACCGAATGGCAACCTGAGAGGCAACCTGAGCAACAGGCGATCGCAATGAGCAAAAACATCACCGCCAATGACTCCTCAGATTTATCACTTTCTTCTAGCTCAGCCGTAACCAACTCGACGATGGTCTCCACTATTGCTACTCCAAAGTTTATGCAAGCTTTATATGGCAATCCTAACAGTAACGTTAAAGCAGATCCTGAAGAAGATACTCAATTCGCGATCGCAAATGCTAAACCTCATAAAGTTGTGACTTCTCTAGCGGCTGTCCAACTTCCACAATTTCCGCCATTGCCACGCCGATGATTGGTTTCCTGCGTGGTGCGATCGCTGCTTGCAAGGCAGCAGACAGTTCTCGAAAAAATACACCTTCCTATTGGCTCACCCTTGATGTACAGGGTGTCGGTTACGATATTCAAATTACGGCTAGCACGGCGAATAAGTTACCGCTTGTGGGTGAAGAGACGCAAATATTCACCCATCTCATCGTGCGCGAAGAGCAAATGGTTTTATTTGGGTTTGCCACGCTAGCAGAGCGCGAGTTGTTTCGCCAATTAATTAGCGTTTCAGGTATTGGCACTCAGGTTGGTTTAGCGTTATTAAATAGTTTAGGCATTCAAGATTTAGTTAAAGCGATCGTTTCAGGTAATACGCGAGTGTTGAGCTTAACTCCTGGGGTGGGTACGAAAACTGCCGAAAGACTTGCCTTGGAACTAAAGACTAAGCTAGCAGACGGTCGATTAGCTCAAGTGGGTGCAACTAGTTCGATTGGTAGTGTCGTCAGTGTGGCGGTGCAGGAAGAGCTAGAAATGACTTTGTTGGCGCTTGGCTATACGCCTACGGAAATTAATAATGCGCTAAATGCGATCGCAAGTTTACCGATTCTTGCTAAAACCCAAGATATTGAAGCTTGGATTAAAGAAGCGATCGCATGGCTATCTCGATAAATTCACATTTCAAGATACGCCACGATTTAAGCGATCCCATAATGTACCGAAAATCACTTGTGTAATAACCCCAACGACAAACAAGCCCTGCTTCATTGGCTGACTGAAAATTCAGATTTGGTTGTCTGCGAATTGTGCCAGTTACTATTGCTTGTCTGAGATCCGCATCGGCTTGAAATCGAATCTCTGTCATACGGCGCTCTGCTTTTGGGCTTGAGCCGCTTTCAATTTTTGATACAACAAAGGACTCTTTTCCTTACAAGACTGTTGTAACCGTTGAAACTCAGCTTCACCATCTTTCAAATAAGCATCCACAAGCTGTCGATTGGCAAGATAGAAAGTGATTGCACCATAAGCTTGTTTCAGAGACAGCATCGGGAAATTATGGGCAATACTTTCAGGAAATTCTCCATTTAGGAAGCAATAAACAACTGAATCAAGGGAAATGCGTGTCCCTTCGATCCAATAACCTTTATCTTGCTTTTCAATATACTGCTTTGTCAGGGTGGTTACTAATGTCATAAGATCAACGACTGTCTAGTATATAAATAGTAGTTGATCGTATGGCTATCTAGATAAATTCATATTTCAAGATTTACCTCGATTTAACAGTGTAGACTGACAATCAGCAAATAAATAATTTAGAATCCCTAAAATATCGGCTAATTGAGTTTCTGAATAAGTCAGACTCTCATAGCATTCTTGTTTACTTAATTGATAAAATCGCCATGTCGTTGCATTAGTGACAATGCCATATATAGGAAATGTATATTGTGGTTGATTCAATATCAGACAGGCATACATTTCGGTTAAGCATTGTGCTAAACCCTGTTCAAAATCATCTTTTTTAGCTTCAACAATACATAATAAAGGCGATCGATATACTTTTCCTTGTCCAGCAATTAAATAATCAACTACACCCGTTAACTGCTCTGTTTGTAGTTTTGCTTCTTTCCAGATTTTTAATGCTGCATAACTGTCAATAGCCTCTAGTAAAATAGCATCGATTAATAATGATTTTGCGGATTCAGATAACGATAAATCAAAATGCGCTTTTAACTTTTGTGTACTGAGCAAATAATATTCTGAAGCTTGTTTAGGCATAAAATTTATATGCCATTCCTTTAATTCATTAATTCCTATAATTTGCAATGCACTACGCAAATCAATCTGTGAAAAACGTTGTTTTTTACTATTCATAAGTTTTCTACACAAATTAGGTTAGCTATATTTCATTAACTTAATCTATAAGATAGGCGATCGCAATAGCGATCACGTAACGCACCGCAAATCCTTTACATAAACAGAAGGAAACAAGGCGCATTACATTCCATTAATTGCCTTCCTGATATCTTTGTTTTTATAGGTATATCTCTTTTCCCAGGCTTCATCTGCTTTCTCTAATAGGGCTAACGGGGAGGTTGATAGGGAGCTAAACTTTCGCTCATCATTGCAGGGTATATAGTCTCTACATTTCTAGCATAGCAATCAAAAAGGCGATCGCAATAGAAATCGCGTAACGCACCGAAAATCATTTACATAAGCAGAAATAAACAAGGCGCATTACATTTCATTAACGTATTTTACGAGATTGGCGATCGCACTTCATG
>CASBRC010000189.1 GCA_949128015.1 Synechococcales cyanobacterium PMM_0003 | reverse complement strand
ATAAATTCTGACATGACATAGGCAGATTGAGCTTTGGGCTTATCGCTATCATTATAGCCGCGCAGATCGATTGCAACTACTTTGTGATCCTTGGCAAACTCTGGAATTTGATGCCGCCAAGAATACCAAAACTCTGGAAATCCATGCAGTAAGAGCATTAGCGAACCATTACCTTGGGTCACGAAATGCAGATTTATGTTGTTGGTATGAATAATGTCGTGATGCAATGACTGTTCGGACATAAGTACACATCTATTCCTTATAGGTCTGATTTCAGCAAAACTATTAAATATACAGCGATTATACTAGGGGTCACGTGAATTCCAAACTGCTTAAGAGCGGGTGAAAAGTTTTAAATATATCTAGACACCTTTATAAATTTATGAAATTTGTTTGACAGGAACTTCATCCATAATCCAAGCATTAGGATTCTCTTTCCTAGCAGGAGAAGGTATGACCACCGCTTTATTGGCATATTCAGACTGAATACGTTGGCTATCAATACACCAACCCAGATCAATATACTTTTTTCGCTTTTTACGAAAATCAATTTGAATTGCGTCACTCCTGACGTGCAATTCGGCGGCAAGATCGTAGGGCAAAATTTGCGGACGTTGTTCGGAAACAGTTTGGCGATCTTCATCAAAGATTTTGATAACACGACGCATACTGTCGCGATCGAACAATTTGCTCGTGAAGAAACTACGCATCTGTACCCAGAGACTGCGCGTATGAGTCTCACTGACTGGCAAATGACAGACATACAGCACAAAGTCGCCGATCGGCAATGTTACTTGTAACCGCGTAATATTCGGCATTCGATAACCACTCGTAGTTTTGACAGGTGGGCGTTCTTTGCCTTTGCTTAACAAACTCCACAAACCCGATAGCGGTGGCGGATTTAAATTCACAGTGGCATCACTGCCCCATTCAAATTGTTCCACTACATAGCTCTCTACTTCTGGTTCATCACGATTACCAAAACTGCCAGCATGGACAAAAGGCGCATGGGCTATATCCATGCCATTTTCTAAAGCGCGAGTGTAATGCACATCCCAGTGATAGTCTCCCCATAATTTCCTATATTTAGGATCGTCACATTCGGGAAATAATGGCAAAGGTGGACGTTCCGACTCGCTTAAATCACCCAAGAAAGCCCAGATAAATCCATATTTTTCTTCTGTCGGATAGCTATCTATACGTGCTTTAAGTGGAATTTGAATTTCTTCCTGATAAGAAGGAATCTTTATACAAACACCATCACTCTGATATTCCCAGCCATGATAGGGACAAACGACACAATCATTTTTGACTAGACCACTGCTCAAAGAACCACCTCGATGTATGCATCGGTTACTCATGGCGATCGCTTGCTGTTTATGATTGCGATACACTACCAATTCTTGTCCTAAAGCAGTAACTTGCATTGGTTTTTCTTTGACTTCTGTACTCAAACAAATGGCATACCAAAAGTTCTTTAACATACGTTTTCATCTCACCGCTTAGGCTTTATGCAAAGTATAGACTGGTTAACTGGTCTTCATTCTGATTTCTCTGCCAGATCGTCTATCATATGACACACGCCACAATAACCAAGGCATAGCAGATTTGATGGCAGTGGCAAAGTATTTGGAGGAATAGGTAATGAAACTATTATTCGGATTAATTGGAATAGTCTTAAAAGTTGGCAGCTATGCTTGCATCTACCTTACACCTTTTCTAGGAGTATGGCTTGCATCTTCATTAGCAGCATTTTCTAATCGATCAACTTTTCTGTCAGTTCTTGCGGGAGTTTTTCTATTCCCCGTCCTGCCGATGTTGTGGGACTTGTGGTCAAGTTACAAACGACGTAAACTAGGCAAATCGGGAGCGCAAACTTTAACTTGGGGCGATCGCCTGACCGTCAGAACTTTAGTAATTAACTTGATTGCGATCGCAGGGCTATTAGCATGGCAACCGAGCAACAGTTTCATCGCTCTTTCAACTAGAGGCGACTGGATGCTTGATGGGATGCAAGGTGCAGCAGTGCAACCTGTAAGGCAAAGTTTATTCAAATTAGCAGGTGGCTTGGAAGGTCTATATAAAAGCTTTAACAAAAATCCATTTGAACAATATGACGATGGTAGCTCCGCAATCAAACCACAGCCACAGCCAGATCGGATCAGTCGCAACCCATTTCAAGACTTACCCAATCCAAATGCTAACAAGCGGCAGCCCGACTCTAGCAATTCCAAACCAATTACCGATAAACCATTACCTAATACCAACAAAGCTAAGCCTTCGACGATAACGCCAGTCAAAAATGAATGGGCATGGGATGGTCAGGGTTTGCATCCTGCGATCGCGAATATGCCAACCAATGTCGAAACTAGTATTGAGTCGGTAGCCAAGTACATTGTCAGCAAAGAACCCGACCAAGTTTTGCGAGTAAAAGCCTTACATGATTACGTCGCCGATCGCATTGCCTATGATGCCGAGTCATACTTTGCTGGTAAGTATCCACCACAGGATGCGGAGACAGTGTTTAGAACTCGCAAAGCAGTTTGTGCGGGCTATGCCAAATTACTAGAAGCATTGGGTAAAGCGGCGGGGGAAGAAATTGTCTATGTAGTGGGTGATGCACGTACACAAACTAGTGACCTTAGCGGTCAAGGTCATGCGTGGAACGCTGTCAAAGTCAAAGGTCAGTGGAATTTAATTGATGCGACTTGGGATAGTGGCTATGTTGATCGCGCAAAAGGCTTTACCAAGAGTTATCGCACTGAATACCTCATGCCCCCACCTGAAGTAATTGGCATTACCCATTTTCCTAAAGATCAAGCATGGCAGTTACGCTCTAATCCAATTAACCTCGGTGAGTTTTTACGTCAGCCGATGATGCGTCCTAAATTTTTTGCTGATGGTTTACAGCTTGTTAGCCCCACGAGATCTCAGTCCGATACCAGCACTGAAGCGACAATCTCGCTTGCCAATCCACAGAAACGATGGATATTAGCTAGCTATAACTCCAAAGGATCTGGTGGTTCCCAAAACTGCGGTCAAGCAGTTCAAGGCGATCGCGTTGCTTGTTCTCTCCCCAGTGCGGGTGCTTATGAGGTCAAGTTATTTACCTCTAATGTAGATAGAGGGCAGTTCAACTATGTCGGGCAGTTAGAGTTCAATAAAACCTAAATCCGTTCTAGGGAAGAAAAATATGAAAAAGCGATTGCACCTTTACGATTCCTAGACCTCCTGATAGATAGATTCTTGGTGTGGCTGAGTCTTTTTTATTCAAATCCGCTTTAGAAGATGCTTTCAAGTAATTTAATATCCTTAACTCGGTTTTTGGTTCCAATGCTACTCAAGCCCATTAATGATAATTGGCAACGATAAAATAACGATTATGGGATTAGCCTAATTGTTGGTTTAGCTGAGATCACAAGACAAAAAAAAGTCAGGTAATAAGCCCACTATCATAAAGCCGAATAAGTAGGTGGACGTAATAAATAACCCAAAACCAAAAGCTGTGGCGCACGCAGAGCGTGCGCCACAGCTTTTGGGGCTTTGTATTTAATTATGTCCACCTACTTAACAATCACATTCTTTAGAATAACAATCAAATTTTCGGAGAATTAAGAACAGTTAGAAGGATTATCCACCAAGGCACTCGCAGATCTGGAATGAACTTAGCGCTAGATTTAAGCATCGGAAAAACTTGTGGCAATAAAAATCTGAGGGAACGTAAAGATGCAGGGCAATGCCCGTATTCATCAACGACTCCATAACGAGTTGCTAATTCTGCCACAATCTGCACCTTCCCATTTCGCCGTAACAGATTGGAGTCATCACATAGTCCTGCGATTACTCTGCCAACAAATAAAGGAGTTTCCCAATTGAACTTATCCGATATCGCAGAGCCAAGACTATTCTCATTATCCTCTTCAAGTAACTGATGAAAATGTTCTGTTCCCACAATACCCGGCCACAAGGAAATTGAAGCCACATTAAAAGGCTTTAGCTCCACTGCCATATCAGCAGCAAGACGATCGCAGGCGGATTTGCCAGTACCATAGGCAACTCCAAAAATTGGTGCTAATCCGCCCCAAGAAGATATGGTCACGATTAATCCTTGCTGGCGTTGGGTCATCATTTTTGCCGCCCGATAACTTGCAACATAGTGACTTCGCAAACCAACTTGATTACAAGCATCCCAAAGACTGACATCTGATTCCCAAAAGGGTTTACCTTTAGCATTTATCAGCGATCGCACTCCACCATAAGCATTATTCACCAAAAGATCCAATTGTCCATTTTGTTCTCGATTAATTTGCTCAAATAAAGACTGAACCTGCTCATCATCGCTGTGATCGATAGGAACTGCAATACAAGTTCCCCCAGCTTTTTCTACCGCATATTTGGTTTCCAATAAACCACCAGCAATAGGATCTGTAGGATTATCACTATTCAGACTACGCCCTGTTATATAAACTAATGCTCCTGCTTCACCTAAAGCAATGGCAATACCTTTACCAATTCCCCTAGAGGCTCCTGTTACCAAGGCAACTTTACCGTTCAAATTTTTAGACATATAGTTCCTAATTGTTGATCGAAAGTAAATGGCGATTGTGAGGTGTGAGCAAGTTGGTCACATCTGGTCCCAAGGGAATAAAGCCACCTGGATTAAGCGGAAAGAGGTTTCCATAATAGTCACGCTTCACACTTTCGAGGTCGCAGGTAGCCGCAACACCAACAATCTGATAAATGTCGCGCAGATAAGCACCAAGGTAACGATAGTCCTGTATTCGCCGTTGATTGCACTTAAACAAACCATAGTAGGCAATATCAAATCGAAATAGCGTCGTAAATAGTCGTACATCTGCTAGCGTCAGGCGATCGCCACATAAATACCGATTTGTCTCCAGAATTTTATCTAACTCATCAAGAGTGGTAAATAATTCTCGGCAAGCTTGCTCGTAGGCTGACTGAGTTTGGGCAAAGCCGCAGCGATAAACGCCATTGTTCACAGTTTCATAGATTTTCTCGTTGAAATGATCGATCTGCGATCGCAATTCCAAGGGGTAGAGATCGAGTTCGGGATGCTTGGCGAACTGATTTAGCTCAGAATTAAGCATCACAATAATCTCGGCACTTTCGTTATTAACAATTTGTTTAGTTTGCTTATCCCACAAGATAGGAACTGTGCTGCGCCCACTGTAGTCTGGCTGTGATAATTGATATAACTCAGCAAGGGTTTGGCAGCCCTGTTCAGGTTGATTAAAGACCCAGCCTCCTGACTCTGGAACAGGTGTCACAATGGAAATGGATATGACATCTTCCAAACCTTTGAGCGCTCTCACCACCAAGGTACGATGCGCCCAAGGACAACTCATTCCCACGTAAAGATGATAGCGATCATCGGCAGGCGGATGAGTACCATCAGTACTAATGCGATTATGAAACTGAGTAACAGGACGGATATAGGCTCCTTGGCGATCGCGAGGGGCAAGATTTGACATCATCACCTGCCACATGGTCGTCCATACAAATTTACCGAATTTGATGATGAGCTTAGGTGGAAGCGATTTGCCCTTCTTTTTGGAAAGTGGTGCATCGCCAGAGTTTTTGCTATCTGGGGCGGATGGAGGAGATTCGGACATTTTATTGTAAGAAATACTTTCCTACAGCTTAGCGAATATTTTCTAATACTCAAATTTATAGTTTTGCCTAATTAACTGGGGTTCCGTCAGCAATTCTCATTATGAAACCAATTTTGGGGTTTGCAGCGCCTAAGGCGCTGCAAACCCCAAAATTGGTTTTTTAAAAGGCAGCCGTAGGCTGCCTTTTAAAAAACCAATTTCTATAATGAGAATTGCTGGATCGCAATAGCACATTCAAATAACCTTAGGAGAAATATTATGCCGCGTGGTGGGAAGCGTCAGGGAGCAGGTCGTCCTGTAGGTACTGGCAAATATAACGAGACAACTAAAGCTATCCGCGTACCGATTAGCCTTGCTGACGAGATTTTAGAAGCTCTTACTAAAGATCCTCAAAATATAGAACCAGCAACTATTGTCTCATCGATCTTTAGAACCGATAACAACACCAAAAGTCGTATACCTCTTTATCTCAATCCCGTTGCCGCAGGATTTCCCGCTCCGACAGAGGACTATATTGAGGGCAAAATCGACCTTAATCGTCATCTTGTTAAGCATCCTGAATCTACTTTTTTAGTTCGCGTCGTTGGTGATTCTATGCAGGATGCAGGTATTCATCCTCGCGACTTACTTGTGGTCGATCGCTCCCTTGAGCCAATTAGTGGCAAGGTAGTCATCGCTGTCGTCAATGGAGAATTAACCGTGAAACGCCTGCGTAAGCATCGGAACAAATTATGGCTGATGCCTGAAAATTCGGATTTTCAACCTATTGAAATAGATGAAAATGTTGACTTACATATTTGGGGCGTAGTCACTAACGTAATTCATGCCCTCTAGTCAAAATGCGATCTTTCTATATTGATAATGGTATTCATTGAAAAGAACGATGATTAAAAATTTGTAAAGTTTAGTACAATACTTAATATTATTTTTGGTAAGTATTTAGACTCATTGACATGACACTAGACCAGTTTCCTTGGCTTACCGCGATCGTCCTGCTGCCCCTTGTAGCTTCCTCACTCATACCCATATTGCCCGACAAAGAAGGCAAAACTATACGCTGGTATGCATTGGGTGTAGGCATCGCCGACTTCATTTTGATGTGCTACGCCTTCTGGAAAAACTACGATCCGAGCAGCGCGACATTTCAACTCGCGGAAAAGTATACTTGGATACCCCAATTAGGACTTAGTTGGGCAGTTTCAGTCGATGGTATCTCCGCGCCTCTAGTACTTCTTGCAGGACTTGTCACCACGCTCTCCATATTTGCAGCATGGCAAGTTAATATCAAACCCCGTCTGTTTTATTTCTTGATGTTGGTGCTGTACTCCGCCCAGATTGGTGTATTTGTCTCCCAAGATTTACTGCTGTTCTTCATTATGTGGGAAGTTGAGCTAATTCCTGTATATCTGCTCGTTTCGATCTGGGGAGGTCAAAAACGGCAGTATGCAGCCACCAAATTTTTGCTTTATACCGCCGCCGCATCTATTTTTATCTTAGTTGCTGGCTTAGGGATGGCTCTCTATGGCAATAACCTCACCTTTGATATGGCCGAGCTAGCCCTCAAGGATTTTCCCCTTGCCCTAGAGCTTCCACTTTATGCAGGTTTATTAATTGCCTTTGGTGTCAAACTCGCGATTTTCCCCCTTCATACTTGGCTACCCGATGCACATGGAGAAGCCTCTTCGCCTGTATCAATGATTTTGGCAGGTGTATTACTGAAGATGGGTGGTTACGGTTTAATTCGTCTAAATATGGGATTACTTGACCATGCTCATGTTTATTTTGCTCCAATTTTAGCAATGCTCGGCGTAATTAATATTGTTTATGGTGCTGTGAATTCATTTGCTCAAACCAATATGAAGCGCAGACTTGCATTCTCATCGATTTCGCACATGGGATTTGTGCTGATCGGCATTGCATCCTTCACTGACTTAGGCATCAGTGGCGCGATGTTACAAATGATTTCTCACGGTTTGATTGCGTCTGTGTTGTTCTTCCTCGCAGGTGTCACCTACGATCGTACCCACACGATGTTAATGAATGAGATGGGCTATATCGGTAAGGTAATGCCTAAGGTGTTCGCCTTGTTTACCGTTGGCGCATTGGCATCCCTTGCCCTACCTGGAATGAGTGGGTTTGCGAGTGAGATCTCGATCTTTGTGGGCATGACTTCCAGTGATGTCTATAGTTCCACATTCCGCACGGTGACGGTATTTTTAGCCGCAGTTGGGGTAATTCTCACGCCGATTTATCTCCTGTCGATGTTGCGCCAGATTTTCTATGCTTCCGATGCTAATCCCACCTGTGATATCAATCCTTCCTGTGATATTTCAGACATCAGCCTCAGAGCGCAGGGTAATCAAGACGTAGTTTGTTTTGGGACAAGTTGCGTTCTACCTAGCGAAGCGGATTTTAGCGATGCTAGACCTCGTGAAGTATTTATTGCAGTTTGCTTCTTAGTACCAATCATTGCGATCGGGGCTTATCCAAAAATGGCAACCAATATCTACGATGCAACGACAACTGCGATCAATTCACAGATGCGTCTTGCCCATGAGCAAGTTGCACTTGAAAAAAATGCTCCAATGTTTGCAGAGCAATCTAATTTCCCTATACTTTCCGAAGTTAAAGTTAATACAATCTTAGCTAAAGTTAACT
>CASBRC010000188.1 GCA_949128015.1 Synechococcales cyanobacterium PMM_0003 | reverse complement strand
GTAGAAGTTGTTTCTGATAGCTTGGAGCCGATTTCGCTTGGGGAGGGATGGTGATGAAAGAGAACCTTCTTCAAAAACTTTTCCCGAAAAAAGGTGAATCGGGTGTGGCAAAAGAGATTCCCAAAGAATTACCGAATAATGCTGTTAAATTTAGCCAAGAGATAGTAGCAGGGAATGACTCTGACGTAAGCAACAATAAACAAGAACAGAAAGTAATTGTCAACGTTTATCCTAATGCGCCTGTGAGTATTGATGTCAATCCAACTTCACAGATTCAAACCTTGCCTGCTATCAAATTACCCACAGCGATCGCAAATCCAGAAAATACGATCGTCCTTTACGTTATTCCTAATGGTGAAAAGGAATGGCTAATCCAAGGAATATCGCCCCATGAAGCTATAGAGCAAAGTGTTAAAGCTCCTTGTATTCCCCTTGATTTGTGGGAGTATGGCGCATACCAACTTGGTAAAGTTCTTAAATGGATGGGAGAAGCGATCGCCTATTTTCAAAATCAATGTAACTTGGCGATCATAGATTTAACGAGCCAACAAATTCCTTGGGAAATGGTCGAATTAAAACCTAATAAATTTCTGGGTGTGAAAGCAAAAATAGTGCGCTGGGTAGAGCAAGAAGCTTGGGGGGAACCAATCGTACTTAACCTTGCTATGCAGAGAACTTATCAAGGTCAAATCGTCAAATACGAGCATCCCGTGAATCTTAGTTGTGAAGATCTTCACGCTCGGCTCAAACCATGGCGAGACCAGTTGGGAAATCACCACCGACAGCCTGTAGCGATGGGTTTATTAGATTGCCATGAGCAATTACCAATAGAAGTTAGTTTTAAAGATATTGCTAGATGTCTTGAAGAATGCCCTGAAAATCGTCCATTGTTCCTATTCATCAATTCCCCATGTTCTGCGCTTTTAGCGTATCAAGAGCGCGTTCCTTCTAGCATAGTGACTAAGGCTCTGTCAGAAGTGGCTTCGGGGTATTTGGGGACAATGGCAAAGGTGGATCGATGGATTGCAAAGATGATGAAAACTGAATTTCTCAAACTAGCGCAAAATGATCATGGTGTTAGCCCAGCGTTATTCTTGCAAGGCTTTCGAGCTAAGTACGAAAAGGATCTTAAAAGCGCTGACGATCGCAAAAAGAGAGAAGCAGAACAGATTTTCTCCTATGTTTACTATGGCAACCCCGATGATGTGGTGAAAATTACTGGAGGTGGGCAATTATGAATACTGCGATCGCACCCGAATTGATTGTCGAGCCAATTTTGCAGTATCCAAGATTGGCGGCGGTTGGCACTGCATTTTTACTGACTGTCGATCTCAAGCCGCAACAGTATGGAGAATCTTGGACATATTCCGAACTCGAAGAATTGGCAATTCGCTGCATCATTAATTCTGGTACTTTGTTTCGAGTCGAGTTTTTGGGCGAACCCGTGCTGATCGTGCATCGCTATGGTGGGACTTACAGCCCCGTAAGATTTTTATTGACTCCAGAGCCAAATAGCCTTAGCAAAAGTGGCAAAGTCAGGATTACGCTGGCTAATCGCTTTGGTGTGCCGATGACGGTTTTAGAAACAGATGCGATCACGGTGCAAGAATCTGTCAGCGCTGAGAATCTGATCACCATAGCAAGAGTCAAACAGCCAGAACCGCCAAAGTTATTAACTGCTGAGTTTGAAGTTGTTACGGTGTCGATGACTAAGCCCTTTGTTTATGAGGTGGGCAAGCTTGAAGTTAACAAATCTCGAAATAAGCTATTACAAAAGAATAACAAGTTTGAAATAACTAGAGAAACAAAGCAAAGTCAGCAGCTAATTGAGTGGCTAGATACAGCGACAAGTTTAGATATGGTCGTAATCCCTGCGGGTAAGTTTATGATGGGTGCGCCAAAAGAAGAAAAAGAAAGTGGGGATTCTGAGCGACCTCAGCATGAGGTGAGCGTTTCTACTTTTCTGATGGGGAAATACCCGATTACACAGACCCAATGGCGCACCGTGGCAGCAATGCCACAAGTTAATAGAGAACTAAAACTTGATCCATCTAACTTTAAAGGAGTTAATCGACCAGTAGAGCAAGTGTCATGGCTAGATGCAATGGAGTTTTGCGCGAGACTAACGAGACATACAGGACGAGAATATAGACTACCGAGCGAAGCAGAATGGGAATATGCCTGTCGTGCAGGAACTACAACCCCGTTTCATTTTGGCGAAACGATAACGACAGAGCTAGTTAATTACGATGGTAATCATCCGTATGGAGAAGCACCGAAGGGAGAATATCGGAAAGAGACGACAGAAGTAGGAATATTTCCAGCAAATGAATTTGGCTTGCATGATATGCATGGAAATGTATGGGAATGGTGCGCTGATGATTACTATGCCAATCATGAAGGAGCGCCAAGTGATGCACAAATAAGGATAAAAGATATTAAGAAATATGAAGACCCCGAAACTTTAAAACTGCTTCGCGGCGGTTCGTGGAACGGCTTTGCTCAGGATTGTCGGTCTGCCTATCGTATCAACTACTACCTCGCGCGTAATGCTGACAGCCTCAACGGTTTTCGGGTTGTCTGCGTAGTGCGGTGAGGACTCCCTTCTCTGTTCTTTAGCCCTTTAGCCCTTTACACTTC
>CASBRC010000187.1 GCA_949128015.1 Synechococcales cyanobacterium PMM_0003 | reverse complement strand
ATCCCCCTTGCCAAAAACAGCAAAATTTATTTAACGTCTATGACAACAGAGTCAACTAAGTAGATGGACATAATTAAATACCAAACCGAAAAAGCTGTGGCGCACGCGCAGCGTGCGTCACAGCTTTTTTGGTTTGGTATTTGATTATGTCCATCTACTTAGTTGACTCTGTTGTCATAGACGTTAAATAAATTTTGCTGTTTTTGGCAAGGGGGATTTGACGGATATTGGGTTCTGGGGTCACTGCAACTGCGAGGATCTTGAGAGTAAGCAGATGCACTGCCAGCAAATGGAATCAGCAAAGCAGAAGCAGAAAGAACAGACAATAAAAACTTCATGATTTTAACCTTTGGTATAAGTGATTTAATTTGGATAAAGCCTAAATATTTGAGTAGATTAACTAGCCCGTTGATTAAGAAAATTCGGGATATCAAGCCCTGATTGATGACTGACTTGTGACTTGCTTGTGTAAAGAAGACTTTTAGAAACAGCAGAGATTATTTCTGGGTCTTGAGTTGAGGCTTTGGCTATATCAAGAAACAGGCGCTCAATTTGTTGCATTGACTCAATGACCCGATGCTTGATCTTGATCTGATCGGTTGCTGACCAAAAAGATCGAGATTCTTCAGTAGAGCAATCAGTCATTAGCAGCTCAATCTGATCGAGTAAATGATGCAGATGACTGTCTTGGGGCGGATTGAATTGCTCGTTAAGATCGTGCTGTTCTAGCCGAGGCTGAAAATGATGGGCATAGATCGGCGGTGTGGGGAAAGCATCGCTTTGCATATATCCTCCCTATCGCTGAGTGGCTAAGTGAGGATAAACATGCTGCGTGCGCCGATCGCCTGAGCGTTCAGCTAAGCGATTTGATAGATGCATCTGGGGATAGGGCAAATCTGCTAAAACCTCCAAAATACGGCAGAAATCTCGCTGTTTACGTCTGCCATTGAGAAATTGCGGCATTTCTGAAGGATTTGCGGTTTTTTGTAAGTGTTGACGCAAATCTGCGATCGCATTCCAAAAGCTACACATCTCCTCATAGGTACAAGCCAATAAGAATGATTCGATATCGTGAAGCAACTGCGAAAAGCGATCAGCAATGCTGGGGCGAACCCCAAATGCAGAGGTTTGGCTAGGCAAGCTCGGCAAAGAACTAGATATTAGATTGAGGTGACGTTGGGGCAAATGATGGGGTGCGCTCATGTTTCAAGGCCTCTACTTGTGAGGTTATATGAGGAAAAGTCGTTTTTTGTCGGAAAACATAATTTCCCTATTGCTATATGCACCTACCAGTGATACAAGAGTTAAATATTTCTCTGTGTGAGGGTAAGTGAGGCTAGCGGATGTCGCAAGAGCCATTATGCTGAATAAATCAACTAAATAACCTTTGTTGGCAAACAGCATACAATCCAAATTTCAATTTGCACACCAGAAAAAATAGTTTCTTTTGTCAGTAAATACATGAATAAAATCAAAAGTATTAATTAGTTAAATATTTAAGATTGTTTATTTTTCTAACTAAAAAATAATTCGATATTTATTTATAGATTTATAGATTTCGCTCTAATTTAATTAAGTAAGAATTTCTTATCTAAAATTCTTACTTAAGTCGCTAGTAGATTGTAGAAAGGCAAAAACAAGACTTTTAAATATTTTGTTTGCAAAAACAAGATTTTATGATTTGATTAGCTTCGCTTAGGGCTTAGCAAACCCATATAAAGCACTATTTATGTAGATATATCAGAAAAGACAAGAAAAAATTGGTATGCATCTAAGCCAATGTCAGACTAAATCAGGATCTGGACAAAAGTTAGAAAAATCTATTGCAAATACAGAAATATGTGTTATTTATCTAACGTGAAAAAACAAGAATATGCTGATTAAATTATCGGCAATTGCTGTAATTAGTCATCAATTAATCATGACTAGTTTAATTGCTAGATACCTGAGGCATTAAGACAATTTCAAACAAATAATCTTTGGTTTAGATCGCTTATTTTAATTCTAAAATTTGCATCTTAAAATCTATCCTGATTTCCGCTATTACTAATCCGCACTAATCCGAGACCGAGACACAAATTGAGAGTAATTACGACCATGACCACGATGACCATTGAAAACGCGATCGCAATTGTTGATGCAGCTCTACAAAATAAGCGCCTGAGCAATATTCAGGAGCAAGTATTTCGCCAAACATGGGAAGGCAAGACTTATGCTGAGATCGCCGAGACTTGCGGATACGATTCTTCCTATATTCGTGATGTTGGCTATCGCCTCTGGAAAATATTGTCAGATTGTCTTGGTGAGCGGGTAACGAAGCACAATCTACATGTTGTGGTACGCACTCAAGCCAATCAGTTTCAGCTTAAGATGGCACAACAGGAGTCAAATGAAGCGATCGCTCACAAGCCTCTAAGCATCGTTAATCCTCACAATATCAATCCTCACAATCCAGATGCGATCGCAGTTGATGTGACGACCAAACGCTGTGATTGGGGAAATGCGATCGACACTTCAATTTTTTATGGTCGGACTACCGAACTGGTAACAGTCAAAAATTGGTTGATCAGCGATCGCTGCCGTCTCTTGGGCGTGTTCGGTATGGGCGGTATCGGTAAAACTGCCTTTGCCACTAAGTTAGCGGAACAGGTGCAGTCAGAATTCACATTGATTGCGTGGCGCTCTCTTCGCAATGCGCCAACCGTGGAAACAATGTTGTCCGAATTGGTCAGCTTTTTGACAAATCATGCGATCGCAACTTTACCTCAAGATTTCGATCGTCTATTGAGCATGTTCATTCAAGCCCTCAAGCAATCACGCTGCTTGATTGTTTTAGACAATGTGGAATCAATCCTGCGTAGTGGCGAAACTACAGGGCAGTACAGCGAAGGTTATGAAGGCTATGGCGAATTGTTCCGTCAAGTTGGGGAAGTGCGCCATCAAAGCTGCTTGATTTTGACCAGCCGCGAAAAGCCCCATGATGTTTTGGCTCCTGATAGTAGCGATCGCATGGTGCGTTCTTTGCAACTTGCTGGATTAGAAGAAGAAGAAGCACGTCAGATGTTTCAGCCAAAATTAGCGAACGCCCCTGAGACTGGTAAGTTGATTGATTTCTATTATGGTAACCCTCTGGCGCTGACGGTCGTATCTCGTTCGATTAACAGCATGTTTGATGGAGATATCCAAGAATTTCTCAATCAAGATGCAAATGTATTCGGCGATATTCGCTATCTCCTCGATCAACAATATGGTCGCCTTTCTGAACGGGAGCAGCAAGTCATGTATTGGCTAGCGATCGAGCGTGAACCAATCACCACTGACAATCTCCGTCAAAATATCGTGCCTATGGTTTCCAAATCGCAAATTTTAGAATCAGTGATTTCCCTACGTTGGCGATCGCTAATTGAAAAGAATGCGAATAGCTTCACACAGCAGCCTGTGGTGATGGAATACATGACCGATCGCTTGATCGACACTGCCTACAATGCAGCGATCGAATGTAATCCTGAATTCTTGATGAGCTATGCCCTTGTCCAACATCGCGCTGAAGACTATATCCGCGAAACTCAGATTCGTTATATTCTCCAACCTTTGACCAATCGCCTCTTGGCTCACTATGGCAGTGTGGATACTTTGCAGCGCGAATTGCATAATTTACTTGAGACTTTACGCGATCATCAAACTGCGATCGGTTATGCTCAAGGCAATATCATGAATCTCTTGCGTGCTTCCAAAAGTGACCTCACTAAAAGCTTTTGCCGCTTTCCTGAGCTTGTAACCGAGCATTCTGATTTGCAAATTTT
>CASBRC010000186.1 GCA_949128015.1 Synechococcales cyanobacterium PMM_0003 | reverse complement strand
CTATAATATCGGGTATAGCCCTAAATAAAGAAATCATCCAGAGATTACTAAGGAGCGAAATCATGAAAGAATCAGTAATTTATCAAGAAATCTTGCTCGAAGGTATAGCAGAAGGCGAGGCTAGAGGCATAGCCAAAGGCGAGGCTAAAGGTTTAACGAAAGGTAAGGCTGAAGGTTTTACGAAAGCAGCTAATCAGATCGCCTTAAATATGCTACGGTCTAACCTTCCCGTAGACGCGATCGCAGAATTCACAGGACTAACCCTAAAACAAATCGAAAAGCTCCAAAAGCTTGCCACGAAGCAACCTAGAACAAGAAAAACTACAAAACCAAAGCGATCGCCTCAGCCTTAATCAAAATCAGCAAATGATTTTTGAGAAATACCTAAATAGCGATCGCCCTAATCAAATTTTAAAACCTTGCTAGGTTTGTTTTTTATTTATAAAAGTGTAGTTACACTTTCTCGAATTGGGTTTACTTACTAGTATCAGCGATTGCTTCAATCTCATTAACTGGTTCGCGTTTTGAGAATCCCCAGAGAAAAACTAGTCCAATGCAAGTTAGCATCAGCCATTCGGGCGGAACTAAACTATCGGACAACACTTTGATAAATAAGCGTAAACCTACCAACAACACGATCAGATAACCTGCTGACTCAAGGTGTGTGAATTCTTCTAACCATTTAATAAATAGTCCTGCTAAAAATTTCAAAGTTATGATCCCCACCACACCACCAATCAGTACTAGCCAAGTCTCTTGAGCTACCGCCACGGCTGCGGTGACACTATCTAGCGAAAATGCCAAGTCTGTCAGCGATACAAGCGCCACAACTTGCCATAACTTCGTTGCCATGCGAACTGGATGCTTAGCATCATGTCCTGATTGAGACTTTTCTAAGAAAAATTTACCCGAAAGCCAAAGTAAATATACAGAACCAGCTAGTTCAAATTGCCAATATTTAATTACCCATGTTGCTGTAAAAATTAACACTACACGCAATACAAATGCCCCGATCAATCCATAACGTAGCGCCCATTCTTCTTGCTTGGGATCTGGCAAACTACGCACGATCGCCGCCAGTGCGATCGCATTATCTGCCGACAAAATCGCCTCTAGCAGAATTAGTACTCCCAAAATTGGAATGACTTCGGGGCGAAAGGAAAACGCACTTGTATCTAGAAACTGCTCGAACATTCAGTACGATCCATCACAAAACATTAACAAATACCTTAAGTATACAAAATCAACAGACCATCAACTTACCAAGTAAGCAAAAAGCTGTGGCTCACGCTGCGCGTGAGCCACAGCTTTTTGCTTACTTATCTTCTGTTTTTTTGTTACATTTTGCGGTGTTGTAGATGAGGAGCGTATGATAACAATTAAAGAGGATTTGCTAAATAATGGTACTTTTTTTATGAAGTCAACAGCCTTTACTCACACCGTGACTGCGATCGCTAGCGCCCTTGTGGCTAGTGTCATGACCATAGGAACGACAACAAGTGTACAAGCACAAAATGCGGATCATCTCAAAGCTTTGCTAGAAAACCGCACTTGTCAGCGCTGCGAATTAAGCGGTATTGTTGCCAATGGAGTCAATTTACGTGAATCATTTCTTGATGTTGCGGATCTGCGAAAAAGTTCGCTCTCTGGTGCAACTTTAGCTTTTAGTACAATGTACTATGCCGATTTTCGTGGTGCGGATCTCAGCAATTCTGACTTGCGAAATACTTTCTTGATTAATAGCGATTTGATCCAAGCAAATTTGTCTGGGACAAATGCTCGGAATAGTCGTTGGAAATATGCTGACTTGACTGAAGCTAATTTGCAAAATGCCAATTTGATTGATATTGAGTTGGTCTATGCCAAACTCAATGGCGCGAATCTTGCTAATGCCTCTTTGCGGAATGCTAGCCTCTATGGTGCAGATTTGACAGGCGCAAACCTCAGAGGTGCAGATTTGTATCGTGCTGATCTCACTAACGCAAACGTGACTAATGTGGATTTAAGCCAAGCTAATCTTTGTCGTGCGACCATGCCCGATGGCAAGGTTTCGATGCAAGGCTGTACGCAATTTTAATTACAGCAATTTCCGATCAAACGAACCACAGTAAAATTTTTGAAAGGGTTGCTTCGCAACCCTTTCAAAAATTTTACTGGTTCTGGTTTGAGCGCAAAGCGCTGTAAAGAGAGTCGCTATGCGACTCTCTTTTATTAAAATTGCTACAAAACGCGGAGAGCTTTATGACGATCGCAACATCATCAAATCAAGCATCTAATCGAGTACGTTGGCTCCAAGTATGGTGTTTAGCGTCAGTTCAGGGTGCTATAACTCTAACTTGGATTGTTTACGCCCTCTATTTGCCGCAGTTTATCGAGCAGGTTTTTGGCTATCCCCCCAGTCAAGCTAGAGACTTTACAGCACTGATACTGGTCATCGAAAGCGCGATCGCAGTAATTGTCGAGCCATTATTTGGTAGTCTGTCCGATCGCTGGCAGCGTCGGTATAGCTCACGAATGCCATTTGTCGCGGCGGCGGCGATCGCCGCGACAGCTTTATTTATTGGCTTGCCGTGTCTTGTCATTTACGGTGGTGCAAATGAGATTACGCGCTTACTTTTGATCAGCTTAGCGATCCTATGGGCGCTCGTTATGTCTACCTTTCGTAGCCCAGTCATGTGCTTACTCGGTATCTTTGCGGGGGCGACTCAATTACCGCTTGCAGGAAGTGTTTTGACGCTAGTTGCAGGTTTTGTTGGTGCGCTCCGACCTTTGGCAACGAAATTTATTTTGAGTCTGGGAGCGCCTATAACTTTTACGATCGCATCGATTGTTTTGCTGGCAAGTGTGGCAGGATTGCGAAGTGCAATGGGATATATTCCCAAAATTCTCAATCCAGAAGCAGAAAAAAACGAACCTTTACCAATTCGAGAAAGTTGGAGTAATTTAGCGATTGTCATGCTTGTTGGTGCGGCGATCGGATTGGG
>CASBRC010000185.1 GCA_949128015.1 Synechococcales cyanobacterium PMM_0003 | reverse complement strand
TCCTAAAGCTTGGTACTATGCATTGATGAATCTCTCTCTCAAAACAATTGGCAAACTGTCGAAAGGAATTCAGATCGGCTTTCAGTATGGCTTTGATTCGGGTGTGATGCTTGAGTATGTTTACGAAAATAAACCAAATGGGATTACGCCACTAGGAACTTTGATCGATTGGGTCTATCTCAACTCGCAAGGATGGCGCGGCATCAGAGAGCGATCGCAGTTAATGAAATCCACTCTCCGCCGAGTATTGCAGTCCTATCAACAGCAAAATATCCCCTGTAATTTGTTGGATGTTGCCTGTGGAGGTGGACGCTACGATCTGGAGGTTTTGCAAGAATTTCGCTCGACTGCGATCGCAGCAACCTTACGTGATTACAAATCAGAGAATGTTGCTAAGGCACGTCAGCTTGCCTTACAGTTTGGAGTTACTGCTGCGATCGAGCAAGCTGATGCTTTTAATGACTCCGATCTCGATCGGGTACAACCCAGACCAAATGTGGTGATTGTTTCGGGACTGCATGAGATTTTGCCTAATGATCAACTAATCAAGCATCACTTTCAGCAACTCTATCGGATTCTCGATGATTCAGGAACGCTGATTTTCACAATCCAACCTCAGCATCCTCAGCTAGAGATGA
The DNA here is from genome assembly GCA_949128015.1 of Synechococcales cyanobacterium PMM_0003. GTDB lineage: Bacteria > Cyanobacteriota > Cyanobacteriia > Pseudanabaenales > Pseudanabaenaceae > Pseudanabaena. The sequence continues at coordinate 3,232 of CASBRC010000185.1, read as the reverse complement.
TTGCTCGGACTTTGCCAGCTCATACTGGGCTTCCTTGGGTGATGCGGGTACGCTCTTGGGAACTAGTTCATCAATGGGCTGAAGAGGCTGGATTTCAGAACTTTCAAGTGCAAATGGAACCTAATGGGATTTTTGGTGTTGTTACGGCTGAGAAAACTCCAGTAATACTATAACCACAAAAAGCTGTAGCGCATGCTGCGCGTGTGCTACAGCTTTTTGTAATTCCTAATTATTTACCTAGGGTCACATCAACTAATACATTCACCGTCTCTGGTTCAGAAATATTGCGAACCGCTTGAGGTAACGACTTTACAGAATTACGAGTACGTTTTGCGATCGCATTTAGATCATCCAAAGACTTCAACAATTCGCCATTGTGCATGATGCATTCTAGTAATGGCTGTTCATCGGATTGAGGGAGATCAGAAATATGGGTAAGGCGATCGCAAGTGATGATTCCATTCTCAAAACTGCGCCAGATTTGCTTGCGTCCTGCGATGGATTGCTTGCCGCTTGATTTCTTGGAGACGGGGATATTGTCAATTTCTACTAATTTATACACTCCATTGACAGGAGCACCTGTGACTAATTTTGTGCCGATGCCATAGCCATCAATGGGTGCTTCTAAATCTTTCAGGCGCAATATTTCCGCTTCGTCAATATCGCCACTAGCGAATATTGCAGCATCGGGAAGTAGCGCTTTTACTTCCTTTGATATCGCCGCAATATCTCCTGAATCAATGCGAATTCCCTTAACTTGCATTTCACCAGATTTGACTTTTTCGGCAAGATTGCGAGCGGCGGCGATCGTGTCGAAGGTGTCGATTAATAGTGAACTATTAGGGAAGACTTCAAGGAAAGCGCTAAAGGCTTGGGCTTCGCTTCCTTCGGTGGCACTCAATGCCATGACTAGTGCATGAGCCATCGTGCCGCTTGGTTTTCTGCCAAGTTTGAGAGCGGCTAATACATTGGAAGTCGCATCCATTCCTGCGGCGAGGGCTGCTCTTGCTGCCCAGAGTGAGGCTTGAGGACTGAAAGCTCGGCGCGTGCCAAATTCTAAAAGGGTAATGCGATCGCAAGCTGCATCTCGCATTCTCGCGGCTCTGGTGGCGACCAGAGTTTGATAGTTGATGGTATTTAGTAGATAGGTTTCTACTAATTGTGCTTGCCAGAGGGGTGCTTCGATCCTTAAAAAAGGTTCGTTGGCAAATAGTGCGGTTCCTTCTGGTACTGCCCAGAGATCGCCTTCAAAGCGAAAGTTTTTTAATAATTCCCAAAAGCGGCGATCGGCGTTGGCGAAAATGCCTGTAGCTTGTAGGGCTTCGATTTGGGCTGAGGTGAAATGGAGGTTTTGCAGGTATTCTACTGCTTGCGCTAAGCCCATTGCGATGAGGTAGCCAAATCCTTCTGGAAGGCGGCGCACAAATAGCTCAAAACTAGCTCGTTTGCGATCGCAACCTTCGCGCACATAGCAAGCACCCATCGTCAGTTGATAAAGATCGGTGAGCAGTGCATATTCATCGGTCGCGATATTCAATGTATCGGATTTCAGGCTCACAGTAGGCTTGGTGGTTGTAGCGCTCATGGCTTTGATGGGGTAGAGGCTGGCATATTTCTATTATAGTAGATTTTACCAAAATTGCAATAGTTTTTTTATTTAACAAGATTTAAATTGCCTATGCTTAAATCTTGTTAAATGTATATATAAGAAGACATAGGCATAAAGATAGATGATCGAGGGCTAAAATCTAAATATTTAAATAACAGAGATATTTATAGTGAATACAACCTAAATAACCTGAGTTCGGGATAAGCCATGAGATCAATCTCATGGCTCAAAGCTGAAACCCGTTGAAACGGGTTAAAGACAATTTTCCAGCAAATCCCGAACAAACCCACCACGAGATTTTTTATAAAAGCCCCGCTTCGCGGGGCTTTTATAAAAAATCTCGGTTTGGTTTGATTGCAATCTGCTGTAAGAAATCTTTCAGTCAGTTTTAACTGACAATATTCTTTGAGCCAAGAACTTGAGTTCTTTGTCTGCTGTGCATTTAGGGCAAAATCTTAACCCGTACTCACGTTAGGTGATTTCCAGAAATAAAACTACCCAATATTAGGGCGAACTAAGATATCCCACTTGGGTAAATTGGTAGACGCGGACGATATGAATTTAGATAAAAGCTAGAGATTTACAAGCTGGGCAAGAGCAAATATAAGCTAGTCAATGGTGATGGTAATTGGACATGGCTGCCTGAGCTTGGCTTAGGCTTGGGCTGTGAAGATGGCGAACATATTGGCTGGGTGCGCGAGTGGCTGTATTGGTATGATGGTGATGGAGTGAGATATGCCACTGATGCGGAGATGGTAGTCCAAGAACGTCAGCGAAGGGAAAAGTTGGAGGCGTATTTGCGATCGCAAGGCATCAATCCCGATCAAATTTGATAAGATGACAAGGCATGGCAAGGAGAAAAAGCAATGGTTGCTTCATTAAAAACTACCAGTAAAGAACTTGCTGATCTTTATGAGTCAGACTATTCACTCTGGGTGTTGGAGACAGTCAAGAAGTTGCAAAATAGAGATTTTCAATCCCTTGACTTAGAGAATTTAATTGAGGAGATTGGGGATTTGAGTCGGCGCGATCAAAAGAAGCTCAAAAATTTGTTAAAGAGATTATTTGAGCATTTGCTAAAGCTGAAATATTGGCAGTCTGAAGTTGTCAGAAATCAGGCTCATTGGAAAGGAGAAATCCTTAATTTTCGTCAACAAATCAGAGATGAGTTGCAAGACAGTCCTAGCTTAAGACCATTTCTCAAGCAAATATTTAATGATTGTTATCAAGATGCAAGGAAGATTGTTGCTACCAGAGCAAATCTAGCTTTGGATATTTTTCCTGAAGATGCGATCGCAAATCTTGAGCAGATTTTAGATGAAGATTGGTTGCCCTAATGTTAGTCATTAAGCGTGCTTTAATTGCGATCGCAAATTTTGCTAAGATCACACAAACTAAGTTAGCAGGTCAAAGACATGGTTAACCTTTCATATCTCCAAGACCAGATTTTGCCCACTGCCGAACAATTACCATCTTCTGACGAGACCCCTGTGGACAATCAACTCCAAAATGACATTCCCAATCTATTACTTAGTTTACTTGCCACAATCTGGGCTGAGCGCGGCGATTGGTATTTTGGTGTGGATATGGGGGTTTATTATAATCCTGACGAGGACGCGATTG
>CASBRC010000184.1 GCA_949128015.1 Synechococcales cyanobacterium PMM_0003 | reverse complement strand
TCGCAGGTTCGTACATAAATATTTTTTTCACATAAGGTCGCAAAATCATCAGAGATAGCGATTACCCGTCCCATCCGCCAACCTGTCGTCTCATCCTCATCAAGAGTGATCATTGGTAAAAAATGTAAGCCGTGATCAGGTGCAAGTACTTCGAGAGATTGCGATCGCATAAATTCTTCAACCTGATCAAAAGACAAACTCGACGCTAAATCAAAGCCATTGCTAAAAGTACGCTTTAACCCTGATAGTGTCGCGCCAACGCCGAGTTTTTCTCCTAAGTCACGGGCGATCGAGCGAATATATGTACCAGACCCACAGGCGATTGCCACATCTATTTCTGGATAATCGCCCTCTGTCCAGCCTAATACTTTAATTTCCGAAATTTCAACTGAACGCATGGGAATATCAGCTTCTATAATTTCGCCCCGACGCGCTAAATCATAGAGCCGCTGCCCATTAATCCAAATTGCACTAAAGGCGGGCGGGCGCTGCGTGATTTTGCCTAAAAATAGAGGTAGTAATTCTTTAACCTCTTCGAGCCTTAAATTTGGACAAATGCGATCGCTTAAAACTTTACCTGTAATGTCATGAGTATTTGTGATAATTCCAAAGCGAATCCTTGCCTCATAAGCTTTACCTTCTGGCAAAAATCTTAAAAGTCGCGTCGCATTACCAACTGCGATCGGCAATACTCCTGTAGCCATTGGATCGAGAGTGCCGCCATGACCAATTTTCTTTTGTTTAAGTAATTTTCGTAATTTACTCACACAATCATGGGCAGTGATCAGTGGCGGCTTATCGATACTAATAAATCCATCAAACATAAAAGGTAAAACGACATATAACGTTTTTTAATTTAACCTCAGAAAGGAAAGCACGACCTCGCTTAATATCAAAGGAAACAAAATGGAACGAAAGCAAGGAAGATCTGTCATAAAATAGAAACAGTAGATAAAATAATAACTCTTTTAAAAGTTGTACCAACCTTAAAAAACTCAGTAGACTGTTATAACTTATTGATACCCGTCGTTAGATCTAGATTATTAATGTTCTTGGCTTGATGTTTTCGCATTCACCATTTATGAAATAGGGTGAGATAAGTTGACTCGATTTGTATTCGGCGATATTCATGGTCAATTTGATGGCTTGATGAAGTTAATTGACTTTATTAAGTGCGATCCTAGTGACAAATTGTTTTTTTTGGGCGACTTGATCGATCGCGGTGATCGCAGTGCTGACGTTGTGAGGTGGATAATTGAAAATGATCACACTTGTCTTAAGGGAAATCATGAGCAAATGTGCCTTGATGCCTTTAGTAGTGACGAAGGATCGCTGATCTGGAAAGGATGGTTGATGAATGGTGGTTCTAATACCTTGGCAAGTTATGGAGAAACTAGTCTGCCAGAAGCACATTTAAACTGGATGGAGCAATTACCGCTTTATATGGATTTGGGTGATGTATGGTTAGTTCATGCAGGTTTAAATCCTAATTTACCGCTTGAATTGCAGGGTGCGGCTGAATTTTGTTGGATTCGCGAAGAATTTCATAGTGCGACAGAGCCGTTTTTTGAAGACAAAATTATTATCACGGGACATACAATCACCTTTGTCTTCCCGGGTGTAAAGCCAGGAAATTTAGTACTTGGCAAGGGCTGGCTAGATATTGATACTGGTGGTTATCACCCCAAAAGCGGCTGGTTATCAGCGTTAGATGTCGATTCGGCAACAGTTTATCAATGTAATACTTTTACCAATGAGTTAAGGGTAAATTCACTATCGGATATTACGACGGTGATTGAGCCAATGCCGACGCGATCGCAAAGACTAGAAATTGGCAAGAGTAATAGTCCTAAGCGGCGTTGGTCTTGGGTATAAATCGAAATGTCGCTTTGCGACATTTCGATAGAGTTTCTACGGAGATAATAAAACCTGATACAAGTCGGGACGGCGATCGCGAAAAAAGCCAAAGGAAGCCCGATTAAGTCGCACTTGGTCAAGATCGAAATCAGCTAAAATCACGCCTTCTTCAGCGTCATTTAACTCCGCGACCTTATCGCCACGATGGTTAGCAATAAAGGAATGACCATAAAAAGTTTGATTTCCCTCCAAGCCAATCCGATTCGCCGCCGCCACAGGAATGACATTACTCACTGCATGACCGATCATCGCTCGTTGCCAAGGATCTTTAGTATTTAAATTTGGCTCTTCAGGCTCAGAACCGATCGCAGTTGGGTATAACAAAATCTCTGCGCCCATCAACACCATCGCTCTGGCACATTCAGGGAACCACTGATCCCAGCATATCCCCACACCGATTTTGCCAAAAGCGGTATCCCAAACTTTAAAGCCTGTATCGCCACCGCGAAAATAAAACTTTTCTTCGTAACCCGGCCCATCAGGAATGTGGCTTTTGCGGTATACGCCCAGTAATGATCCGTCAGCATCAACCATCGCCAGACTGTTGTAATAGACTTGTCCCGCTCTCTCAAAAAATGAAACGGGAATCACCACATTAAGTTCTTTAGCCAGATTTTGAAAATGGGCAATCGTTGGATGATTTTCGACAGGTTGCGCCCAATCAAAAAAGCGATCGCGCTCTTCTCGACAAAAATATGGGCTTTCAAATAATTCTGGTGGCAAAATTACTTGCGCTCCTTGATGAGCCGCCTTACGCACTAATTCTGATATTTTAGTGATATTAGTAGCAACATCAGCATTCAGAGAAGCCTGAATAACTGCGATCGTAACAGTTTTAGAGGATGACATTATGCAGATATGATTTAAACGTTAGGATGTAGCTACAGCTTTATGAATAGCCTACCGTAGCCACGAAAAAATCCATGAAAAAACTTGTCATTTTACTGATTCAGTTTTATCGAATATGTATTTCACCGTTATTTCTACCAAGATGTAGATTTCAACCGACTTGTTCGCAATATGCACTAACTGCGATCGAGCGTTTTGGTCTACTCAGAGGTGGAGGGCTAGCCGTTAAACGAGTTTGTAGTTGTCATCCTTGGCATATAGGCGGTTACGATCCTGTACCAGATTTACCTAAGCCAGATGAGTCAGCATCAGCGTAATTAAGCAGAACGGCATCCCAGTGAATCTTGGCTGATTGGCATAATATTGGGTACTAATAAAAAGATAGCCTTAAGTAAACATACAAACTACCTAGGTATCGATTAATACTTACTCGCGATTATTCTCTTTATATCTCTTATATTTCATTTATAGCAAAGATATATACAACTTCGATGCTAAAAAAATAGTAAATTAAATCTGTGTAATCCCATTAATCCGTCTAATCCGTGATCAAACGACGACTGCAAAGGGTGACTTTACAAGCGCACCAAGTCTCATCAGCTTTACAAATTAATAGCGCGATCGCAATTACTCCAGAGCAAAGGCATTATCTATGTAATGTATTGCGTTTAGAAACTGGAGCCGAATTTATTGCTCTCGATCGCCAAGGTGGGTGGTGGTTAGCAAAGCTGTGCAGAGATCTCAGCGATCTAGACATTGCAACAGTTATTGACAAGTTAGAAAATAATTCAGAACTAAATTCTAAAATCACCCTTGGCATTGCCATGCCCAAGGGTAGCAATCTTGAGTCAGTGATTCGGCAAACTACGGAGTTAGGCGTGCGGCAAATTGTGCCTTTATTTAGCGATCGCACAATTATCAAATCTGGCGCAGAAATCGGCAATCAAAAACGCGATCGCTGGCAACGCATCGCGGAAGAAGCTTCTGAACTATCAGTGCGTACCTATATTCCCGAAATTAACACTCCACAAACATTAGGCGTTTGGCTAGCCGATCTTGCTAAATCAACAGCACTAGCTTTGAAATATATTTGCGTAACAAGTCCTGATACGACACATTTACTCACCAGTTTACAAAGCTTAAATACAGAAGAAAATTTTGAGATAATAATTGCTACAGGTTGCGAAGGAGGATGGACGGCTAGAGAAGAGGAAATTGCGATCGCAGCAGGATTTATACCCGTTTCGTTAGGCGATCGGGTGTTGTCGGCAGTCACAGCGCCAGTGGTAGCATTGTCTATAGTCAGCGCATTTTTAGATACTAAATAAAAGGCAGCGCTTCGCGCTACCTTTTATTTAGTATTTTATAATCGCAAATATGAATGTAAATCAACAAAAAATGCTCCAGCAACCAGTACAACAGATGGTACAGCAAACCATTTCTCTGCGTACCAGTGGTAAAAAGCTACACAATATCACCCGCCAAGTGGAAGCAGTCTTAGCCCAATCAGGGATAAAGATGGGACTATGTAATGTGTTTTTGCGTCATACATCAGCTAGTTTGATCATTCAAGAAAATGCCGATCCCGACGTATTAGCAGATCTAGAAACATTTTTTACAAAGCTAATTCCTGAAGATGCGAGTCAATATCGTCATACATCTGAAGGAATGGATGATATGCCATCACATATTCGCAGCACCCTTACCAAAACCTCAGAAACGATCCCGATCGCAAATGGTAAACTTGCCCTCGGCACTTGGCAAGGGATCTTTGTCTGGGAACATCGCAATTTGGGTCATACCCGCGAAGTGCTGGTACATATTACAGGATGCTAAATGAAGCCCTCAAAAAAGCCACCCGCAAATCGATATCGTCCAGCCGCTAAAAATCGCAAGTGGTTAAGAGGATTTCAGTGGTTTTTACCAGGATTATTCGTAAAGCGATGGCTACTAGTTAGCATCGTCGGTATTTTTTTAATCGTTTTGGGAATTGCCATCTCCGCAAGATTGACCCCAATCTTATTCTTGTCGCGCCTAATCGGTAACACTCTTGACACCTTAGTTTCGATTTTGCCGCGAAATATGAGTGGCCCAATCGCTCTTTTGCTCGGACTGGGGCTATTGTGGCTAGGACAAAAACGCGCCCTAGGTTCGATCACCCAAGTTTTAATACCTAATCAAGACAAAGAACTTTTAGAATTGCTAGTTTCCCATCGTAAGCTCAATCGAGGACCCAAAATTGTCACTGTGGGCGGCGGTACAGGCTTATCAAATTTATTACGTGGACTGAAACAATATAGTGCCAATATCACTGCGATCGTCACCGTTGCTGATGATGGTGGTTCCTCTGGACGCTTGCGCCGAGAATATGGAGTCTTGCCACCTGGAGATATTCGTAACTGCCTCGCCGCCCTCGCCGACGAAGAAAAATTAGTCACAGAGTTATTTCAATATCGTTTTAAAACTGGGGAAGGGCTAACTGGTCATAGCTTTGGCAATTTATTTCTCACGGCGATGAGTGAGGTTACAGGCGATCTAGAAAAGGCGATCGCAGCTAGTTCACAGGTTTTGGCTGTACGTGGGCGAGTTCTACCTGCAACCCTTGATCATGTGGTGCTATGGGCAGAATTTGAAGATGGACGTTATGTGGAAGGCGAGTCCAATATCCCTGAAGCTAGAGGAAAGATTAAACATATTGGTTGCAATCCCCATAATCCCAAAGGATTGCCTCAAGCTATTGAGGACATCAACGAAGCTGACCTCATCATTATTGGACCTGGTAGTTTGTATACGAGTATTATTCCTAATTTACTCGTACCTGAAATACTACAAGCACTAATCGATCGCAATGTTCCATCGATCTATCTTTGTAATATTATGAGTCAGGTCGGTGAAACTGACAACTATGCTGTGTCTGATTATGTACGGGTTTTAGATGAGTTAGCTGGTGTAAGATTGTTTGATGTGGTCTTAGCCCAAAAGCAACCACCTTCTGAGCGATCACTACAACACTATGCGTCCTCTGGGTCACACTTTACGCAGCTAGATCGTGATAACCTTGCGTCTATTAGCTGCCCTGTTTTGATCGCTAACATCATGCAAGAGAAAGACAATGGCACAGTATGTCATGACTCAGAAAAACTTGCGGGTGTCTTAATGCGTTGGTATAACCGTCAGTAATTGAAGTTAAACCGCAAAATTCCAAAATCGTAGAACTTCAGATAACTTATCAGTGTTAAAACGCCATCATATTCAAGTTAACAGTGATATTTACGCTCTTGCTCAACTTCAAGAGTGGTTTCATCAATTTCAAGAATTATTACCGAACCCAACTTGGATGCAATGCAATCTTGTATTGGTTGAAGTATTTACGAATGTTGTATCTTATGCGCATGAAGGACTGCCTGAAGAAACGCCAATCGATATTGAGATTACTGTCAATGACACCGAACACTCTCTAGAGCTGCGAATTTGGGACTTCGGGGAACCATTTGATCTGGAAGCTGAAATCGAACGCGCTACTATAGAATCTCAAAAGAATCAAGATTTTGAAAGTGTCGATGATATTCCCACAGGCGGTCGAGGTTTAATGATCGCCAAAACAGTTGCTGACGACATTAGATACGACACTCTATCTGATGGTCGCAATTGTTTTGTAATGACCAAAAGTTTTGCAAAGCTTGTGTAATGTGTAAGTCAAAATTAGCGCTTAAGCCACAGCACAAAGGCAAATAAACCAACAGGTAACGTAATGCAAGATATTGCGATCGCATTCATTACATCTACCGTCAAATTATTTGTCAATAAGCCCCAATTTGGAGCAGCGTATTTAATTACTGCTGATGCGATCGTTGAATAAAAAAGTAATCGCAAAATAAATAAAATTTGTCGCAGCATATTTTATGTTTTATTTATATTTTATTCTTTCGCGATTCTTTAAGTTGATCGTCGATACGGCGTAAAACACCGTTGATAAATCGATAGCCATCTTCGCTGCTATATCGTTTGGCAAGTTCTACTGCTTCATCGATCGCAACTTTACTAGCCACACTCATAAACATCATTTCCGCAGTGGCAATCCGCAAAATATCTTTGTCCACTTGGGCAAGTCGATCGATTTGCCAATTGACCAAAGCGCTACTAATCATTTCATCAATTTCTGAGCGCTTACCATGCACCATTTTGAGAATATCGATCACATAGTTACGCACTTCGGTACGCTGTGCCAGAACTAATGTTACGGGAAATTCTAGGGCAGCACCAATATTGTTAATTGCATTTTTGGTTAGCTCGATTGCTTCACGCACCATCCCTTCAACGGCTTGGATGTCTTGACGAATATCGCTAGTCCGATTTTCACTAGAAGTAATCCGATCTTGACTGCGTTGCAACTCAACACTAGCAGTTTGTAATAATTCTTTGGTTTCGTCGTGCAGCGATCGCACAACGGCGGTGACAATATCATCTAGGGTCTTAGTTTCTAGTTTTTGAGATTGGCTAGGTAATTGGTTAATACTAAAGAGTGCTAGTTCGCGGGCGATGTGACGGGGTTGCATATGAAGAGATAAAATTAAGCCAATTGAACATCGTATCATTCTCTAGGCGTTTATTTTTTAGGAGATGGCAAAGTACATCTCTTGAAAAAACTCTTAATTTAGTTAAATTTTAAAGTTAAATTTCAAACCAAGATGACTCAGACCTTTACAGCCACACTGCATCACCAAGGACAAACCTTTACTGTGTCCGTCCCAGAAAATCAAGCAATTCTCGATGCCGCGATCGCCCAAGGGCTAGATTTACCATGCTCTTGTTATGCAGGTGTATGTACAACTTGCGCTGCCCAACTTGTCAAAGGTGAAGTTGATCAAAGCCAAGGCATGGGCATTGGTGGTATGGGAGACGAGCTAGATTCTAAGGGCTACATCCTCCTATGTGTGTCACATCCTAAGTCTGATGTCGAAATCTACACAGATAAAGAGCAAGATGTATATGCTATCCGCTTTGGACAAAGCTCATAAAATTCACAGCAAATCCCGCACAAAAGCCCCGCTTTGCGGGGCTTTTGTGAAAATTCTATTTGTAGTTTTGCAGTTACGGCTAGATTATGGATAAGCTCTCACTATTTCCAACCGAAGATGGATCTATCACCTTTTGGTCAGAAACATTTCAAGAAACTTTCCATAGCTCTCATGGCGCAAAACACGAAGCCGAAGCTAAATTTGTCATACCTGCCAAAATTACTGAAAAAGCCAAGACTCAAACGCAACTCAACATTCTTGATGTTTGCTATGGCTTAGGTTACAACAGCGCCGCCGCGATCGCAGCCGTATCAGAACTAAAAGATCGCACCGCTGATC
>CASBRC010000183.1 GCA_949128015.1 Synechococcales cyanobacterium PMM_0003 | reverse complement strand
GTCGAGACTAGACAAAATTGAATGTTATCAGCAATCTTAATCGATGTAGTTTCAGTCAGTTGCGATCGCAATCTCGAAACTTCAGGCGGTAAATTAGACATTAATTCTCTAGTTGGGAATTTTCATCACTTGAAGGCAAGGGCGAATTTGCATCCACTTTTGCATCCAATTTTGCATCTACTTTCACAATCACTTTCTTGGACTGGTATAGCATTTTTACAAGGGTTGCTCCCGTAATCGTGGCATAAAAAGGAGTAAATCCGAGAAAGAATAATAGAATGCCATACAAGCTCCCTTGACCACGAAACGTGGTGAGTATCGCTACTGCCATAAATATTACTAAAACAACATTAACCACAATCCATAGAAGCGAACGCCCATTTAAAAATTTAGGATTAGAAACCTTAGACTGCTGACCATTCCACAGCACCAACCATTGTAAAACTCCTAATAGAATCCCTGCCAAAATTAACCATAGAGAGTTAACAGCCAATACAGGAATGCGATCGATGATATTACTCTCTGCAAAAGAACCATCAACATTAATCACAAAACCAAATTGGGCTGTATAGGCTAAACTTGTGGCGGCAAAAGCAACCCAAGTCCAACCAAAGGTACTGGCTAAAATCCACCATGCGGGAGATTTAAAAAACCTTCTCAAAACCAGATATTGCATCAAGCTAACAAATGCAACTACGACAATCGCACCACTGACAATACCAGTGGAAACAGGACAATTGAGACTGCCAAAACCTGTGTCACAGATGCGAATATCAATTAGGCGATCGCTAAGGTAATGGACTCCTGCTAGACAAGCGGCAATTCCAAATATATTGCCGATCGCAGCGCCCACTAGCGTAGCAAGCACCCATCGCCACCAAAGCCCCACCGCCGATAAAGCCCGTTGTTTTTGCATTGTGTATTTTTAATCCCGCATTGCCAGTTAACTCAAAGATTTTGATCGCCGTACTGAATTTCTAGATTAACTCCTCTGTTACAATCCTACGCAAAATCTCAGTAACTGTGGCAGCCATTCTCGCATCAATTTCTAAAGCTTCGCGCACAGGATCTTGCAAATTGATCGCTGCCCGTAAAGTCATATTCACCGATCGCAACTTTGGTAAAGACATGTCATGGGACGTAGCAAGGCGATCGACAAACTGGATACAAGCCGTATAGGTAAGTTCAGTTTGTTTGCGTTGATCGCTATACCCAAATCCCATTTTAGATATGACTACAGGACTATCAATAAAATATGACAATCCTAGAGCTACGATCGCTGCGTCCACATATCTCGCCGTATCTTGACCCATGGCATTAATTAGAACACTTAAGCTGTGCCATTGGGCTGTAGGTAGACGATTAGTCGGTGCTATATGTCGATGCCATGCGACTTGAGAAACAATCCGCGTCAAGTCATAAGCCGAGATCAGATTATCGCCGCGATGTGGAGTTTTGACTCCATTGATGACCGTGTTTCCAGTAACATCTCGTAAAATCGGTTGCTCGATATAAGGATCTTCACCATAGCGTCCTTGAAAAGTGAGCTTCTGGTTACCTGTGATTCTCTTGAGCCAATTCTGCAACTCTAAGGGTGTCGTAAATTGCTTAAACATGGCCGCCAATCCATTTGAGGTAAGACCATTAACTTCATCATAATTACAGATGCGCAGCGCCATTTCGGTAAAGGTGCGGGAGGGTTTAATTCTCTGTGGATCAGCGATCGCACAATTTGCGATCGACTGATTTGGCTGTACTTCATTGGCTTTGCAAATGGTGTAGAGCAATGGCAGGATTTTGGTAGAACTCCAAAACTGCACATTGCTTAAAGGATTGCGCCCAATCCAACGAGATAGCATCTGCCCATTCACAATACTGCCGATGCAGATACAAGCCTCTTGGATGCTTCTATGTAAAAACTCTAAGCCAATATTCTCAATATTGGGAAGTACCCCAATCGCAGGATAGGGACGAAATCGCACCCTGACCTGAGAACCCGATAACATAGCAACATCACCGTAAGAAACGACATTTACGCCGTCAGGCAAACTGGCAAGGCGGTCGCTATATGCTGGAATATGGCTTAGTAATGGCGATGGCGCAAAGTTGCGGTTTGGCAAACTTTTTGTCGATCCTGCAATGCAACCTCTAACTCCACGATCGAGAAAGCCAAGACAGTTAGAGTCAGCTTGCCCCATATTGACGAAAATGCGTTGAGCATTCGTAAATTTTGGAAATAGGCGATCGCCTTCACCGATAACTTTGAGCAAATGTCTCACTACTGAATGGCTTTGCAATAGCGCATTGGTTAATGCTCGTGAATTAGCATCCAAAATCGTATCGATGCTCAGGGCATTGGCAAATTGCACAAAAGCAGCCTCTGACAACCTGCCATAGAGACCATCTACTTCGCCATCGTACAGCCCTAATTTTTGTAAGTAAGCCTGTGCTTTTGTCAACTCCTCAAACGAAAGCTTCACCTCTGTCACCGCCATGAAATTCCTCTATTCAAAAAAGCCTTAACTTAAAACTCTATCGACAAATTAGACAATCGCCATGTATCCTGCATCTCTTCCCGTAAGAAAGTTTGTTACAGCGCCTTGCGCTGCCATTAAACCCAGATAATTTTTTAAAAGCGCCGCGAAGCGGCGCTTTTAAAAAATTATCTGTATCATTCAAACCCTCGGCTGTAAAGCAGAACTAATTTGGTAATGCTTTAGTAAAATTGCCCATACCTAAATACAATTTGCCAACTTCGGGATTGTTCAATAAATCGACTCCCTTACCCGTAAACTCATCTTTACCCAAATGCATCACATAACCGCGATCTGCGATCGCCAGAGCCTTTCGGGCATTCTGCTCCACTAAAATAATTGATGTCCCCGTTTGATTGATTTGCTGAATTAAATTAAAAATATCTTGCACTAAAATCGGTGACAACGCCGCCGAAGGTTCATCTAAAATCAATAATTCTGGTTCTAGCATCATCGCCCGTCCCATGGCAAGCATCTGTCGCTCGCCTCCAGACAATGTCCCTGCTCTCTGATTACGGCGCTTTGCCAAGACAGGAAAAGCTGTATAAATTTTGTCTTTAACTGCTGTGATATTGCCTTCGCGGGTGTAAGCTCCCATATCCAGATTGTCAGAAACGCTCAATGATGGGAATACGTTGGCAACTTGCGGTACATAGCTAATTCCATAGCGCACGATCTGTTCGGGATTAAGTCCAACAAGATTGCGATCGCCAAATAATATTTCCCCCGATCGCACTGGCACTAGACCAAAAATAGTTTTGGCTAAGGTCGATTTACCTGCGCCATTAGACCCGATAACAGTGACGAGTTCTCCTTCATACACTGACAAATTTGCGCCTTGCAAGATATCGACACCATCGACATATCCCGCCACAATATTACGGGCTTCGAGAATAAGTTTACCTGAAATTTTGCGATTAGAACGATCAGTTAGTTCGGTCTCAGATTGGCTAGAGTTCATATTTGGGGTTTAACGGCTCCAGCCTTAATATTACGCTATATACAAGTTTGATCGCGATCGCTTTCTAAAGTGGGTAAAACAAATAGGTTAGGAAATACAGCAAATCCCGAAGAAACCCACCACTAGATTTTTTGTAAAAGCCCCGCTTCGCGGGGCTTTTACAAAAAATCTGGGTTTGGCTTGTTCGGGATTTGCTGTAAAACAGAAAGAAATTGAAATGTGAACCTGAAGAGCTTACTTAGCAGGGTTTTCAGCCTTAGCGTAAATTTCTATACCTTTGCTCATTTTACCCTTTCACCAACTTTGTAAAACTTGAGTGCAGGACTCCCAGTTAACTTTAGCTAAGATTGTATTAACTTTAACTTCGGAAAGTATAGGGAAATTAGATTGCTCTGCAAACATTGGAGCATTTTTTTCAAGTGCAACTTGCTCATGGGCAAGACGCATC
>CASBRC010000182.1 GCA_949128015.1 Synechococcales cyanobacterium PMM_0003 | reverse complement strand
GCTTGTAGAAAAACAATGAAAAATCTAATTAAGATAGAGCCGTTAAGTGATGATGAAGCTACAGCTATATTGAAGTTACCAAAGTTTAACGGACTTAAGCCTGTGAACTGCGATGACTGCGGACACAGCGCAGATTTCTCTAGAAAAATATTCGGCATTAGTGGTGTTAAAAAGAACAAGCGTTGCGATGATGAAATTCAAGACATTATTAGTTCATACATCAGTAAAATATATGGAATTGCATACGTCTTTTTCAAGTCAACCGACGACAAGTTCTACGCTGATAGTGCCTGTTGTCCAAAGTGCCAGTCAACGAAAATTACTTTTGATATTGCACTAACTGATGATTTTTTGAGCGACATTTCAAAATTAACAGGCAAACCTATAGAAGAACTTCGACATGGCATTGAGGCGAATTTTAAACACATTACGTCTAACAAAATAAAAAAAAACTAACTCAGCATTGCACTGGACGATTCAGCAAGTAATTAACAATTCTCATTATGAAACAGACTTCTATAGATTGAAAGCAAGCCCAGATTTTTTATAAAAGCCCCGCACTTGTCGCTTCTTGGGGAGGCTTTTATAAGAAATCTGGACTTGCTTTGATCGCTATTATCCAGCAGTCAATGATGCGCCGATGCCTTGAAAGAATACCCATGATAAAAAGAAATTGCTGATAAATATCGCTAGTAATGCAGTCACAACTGCGGTGGTGGTGGACTCGCCCACACCCTTTGCGCCGCCTGTAGTGGTTAAGCCCCACGTTGTCCCGATCGCCGCGATTAAAACTCCAAAGATGCTGGATTTGATTAGCGCTGCAATTAAATCCCAAGGTTTGAGTAAATTCTGTACAGAATTGAGAAACATGTTATGCGGAATCGCATACATGGCTTGAGATAAAAATAAGCCGCCAGCCATACCTGTTAAGAATCCTAAAATTGTGAGGACTGGTAGCATGAGCAAACAGGCGATCGCACGAGGCGTTGCTAAATAATCAATGGGATTAGTGCGTAGCATGTACAGTGCGTCAATTTGTTCAGTTACCTGCATTGTGCCAATTTCCGCCGCAAATGCTGAACCCACACGCCCCGCAATGATCACCGCTGTTAGCACAGGAATTAACTCGCGAGCAAGTGCGATCGCTAAAATGCCGCCGATTGCTTGTTGTGCGCCAAAGTTAATAAATTCGCGGGCTACTTGAATTGTAAATACTGCACCAACAAAGGCAGCCGTAATTAAAGTTATTAGCAGTGACTCTGTACCAACCATAGACATCTGCTCGATCGTATTGCGCCAATGGAAGCGCCGATAGATCAAAACATGGGTGATGATTTGTCCAATCAGTAAACAACTTTGTCCAAGCTTAATTAGCCAACTGCCAAAATTTCCCATGTTTTAAATTTCCTGTGCCACAACTGATAAGCAGTAAGGGTGCTGCAATTTAATAAGAATCATATTTTTGATAGCGCGGCTTCGCCGCGCCATCAAAAATATGGTTCTTTATTTTACGGCGAAGCCGTAAACAATCTTTATTGTTTTTATCGTAACCTTTATCTTTTTAGGTTTTATGAGGAAAAAAGTGTAGTGTCCAGTTGCAAGGCTCTTTTAGATCGCCAAATCGACCACTAGCCAAATATAACAAAGCCAGACGAGTCCGAAAAAATCCAATTACTAGAAAGTGCCCTTCGGGAACGGTCAGTCCATATAGACGTTCATTAGCAGGCGAGACATCCCAAGGAGTGTTGGAGCCTTTGACCAATAGTTTAGAACGATAGCCACTATCTTTGTATTGCAAAGGTATGGCAAATATGGCGTAAACATTATGCTCCCCTCGCCAAGGTTCAGCCACAATTTTGAGCGGATGAAATCGCAAACTATTGGATTCACTGAGTTTGTTGGTCATTGATGGACATAAAGATGGATCGGTCTCTGACGACGATGTTTGTGATGCAGTTGTCTGCGTGAGTATGAAAATACTGCCGATAGCTAGAGTTATAATAGCTATGAATGAGAATTTATTTCGAGCAGACCAGTTTCTCATGTACATGGTTCAAGGCGGGTTAATAGTAAGGCGATCGCATCGATATATTTCTGCAATTCCCTTGAAGGCAGATTACTGTTATTAATGATGATACTGAAAATAACTTCTCGATAGTTGTGAGGATGAGCATATCCTGACAAAGCAATTGTGCCTGTTAGTGTGCCAGTCTTCGCTTGGATTAAGCCTTGAGCGGAAGTATTTTTAAATCGATTGGTCAATGTGCCATCGACATTTGCGATCGCTAAAGATCTACGAAAATTGCGATTGCTAGATACACTTCGCAAAAGTTGAACGATCGCGTTAGGCGTTGTTAAACTTCGGCGTGATAGTCCAGAGCCATCGGCTAGTAATACATTGGCAGGAGAAATATTGATAGATTGCAAATATTTGTTAATCACCATCAGCCCCCCCAGTACGCTGTCATCGGGAGTAGTTTCATGGAGACGATCACCTAACGCTCTGAGCAGTAGTTCCGCATAAAGATTATTGCTATCTTTATTGGTGGTGACAATTAATTCAGAAAGCGGCGGTGACAATGCGATCGCTAAATCTTGGATGGGTGGGAGTTTTTTTGAGGTTTTATCAGATGAGGCTGATAAAACGGCTATACCCTGTGCAGCTAACTCTTGGCGTAATAGCTCTAAAAAATTAGCTTCAGGATTAGGAATTGCCACGCCACCAAGTTCTGGTTCTGATTTTTCAGGTATTTGTCCAGTAATAATCAGCTTTTTTTGACCATAGGGGCGGACTACTTTTAAATCATAAGTAGAATCTGCACTTACCGTAATCGACTGATTCTCTACGAGCCAATTACTAGCCAATATGGGACTCTCCCATTCAAAAATTGCAGATTTGCCAATTGTAGTGGGGCTAATTGTCCAATTTAGAGAATTTCCATTAATCGTAAAAGGGGAAGCGATCGCCGCATAATATTCTTGCAAATCCGTCCACTCCCAACTACTTGAGACTTCTGCACCCTTACGAGATGTCAGCTCCCAAATCCCTCCATTAATCCTTTTTACACCTTTGTTTTTGAGTTGGGTGACTAGTGACTTTAAACCAGTTTCCGAGCTAAAGCTGGGATCACCTGAAGCAACTATCCATAATCCATTTTTTATTTCTCCCTTGGCATTAGGCAAATTGTGAGACATCAATCTGGTGGCAAAGCGATAGTCTGCACCCAATGTTTTTAAGGCGATCGCAGTTACAAATAGCTTGGCATTTGAGGCGGGTATGAAATAGCGATCGCCATCAAGATTGGCTAATGTTTGAGGGTTAGACTCATTGGTTTGCACAAATACGCCAACTCGCGATGCTTTTAAATTTGGAGATTGAGCGACTTTTTCCACCTCTTTTTGTAATTGAGCGGGACAAAGCCGATCGCTATTTGCTTGGGCAGGAAGTGTAGTAATTAGAGAAATTGCGACTAGAGCAATTTCAGTAAATATCGTGTTTCTCAATTGACAAACCAACTAGAAAAAGAGTGCAAGTACATTAACATAAAAAACAATTAAAAACAGCACAAAGCAAGTCTCATACTATGTTTAGAATAATTTATTAATCTAAAATATACAGATAAATTATATGTTCACGATCCCCAACTTTGATTTTTTTAGTTTGATTGGGAGGTAAATCTGCTAAACCATATTCATGGGAAATAATTCGAGTTCCTGATTTTAATTTGGGTAGAATTTCAGAACTTATCCGTTGATTTGCCTGCGATGAAAGATATAGCGTAATTACGGTTGCGTTGCGTAAATCTGTTTTAAAAAGGTCTTGTTTAATAAATTTGATGCGATCGCGAATTTCTGGCGTTTTTGCGATCGCCAATTTTGATTCCCGATCAGACTCTCTAATTAACTCAGGATCGATCTCAATACCAATCGCCTTTGCTCCAAACTTTTGGGCGGCCGCTATCACGATTCTGCCATCACCGCTACCAAGATCGTAAACAAGATCATTTTTTCCCACCTTTGCCATTTCGAGCATTTTCAATACGACTTCTTGAGGCGTTTGTAAATAGGGGGCATCGGGAGTGCGCTCTGGCTCAATGTCTTTTGTGACAACGGGGGGAGCAGATGGGAGTGGCGTAATTTCTAATGGATTACTTTGTGGAGATGGATTATTAATCAACAGAGAGTCACAAGCCCATAATGTTGATGATGTGATGGCTGCAATCAATATGAACCGAAGAAAATTACCATATAAAATCGCCATATTTGGCTTATCCAAACCCTAATTTTTGTAAAACTGTGGCTTGGGCTTCTGGCTGTTGGCTATAGGCAAAGCCCCAAGGCATCTGGATTGGCAGGATCGGCAACAATCGATCTAGAGAATAAGGACTACCATAGAGAACAACTGCTTGCAACTTATGCTCCAATACTAATTCTGTAACTAAAATCTGAATTTTTTCATGCAGATTGGTATTGCCGCGAAATGGATTGCCGCGACTAAAGATTTGGATAAATATTTTCGAGAAGCGATCGCATTTTAAATTCTCTAATGTCAAGCCGTCTGCCACAATACGCTGATAGCCTTTGTTTTTTGGTAATAATATCGCAGGCGCTCGCACATTTAGAAATTCTTCACAAGTGAGCGGATCATCCACAATCACTAAATTTAAATAATCTGCTTCTAAGTGCCTTTGAGCATCGCCAGATTCTAGTTCTGGTAGCGAGGAAAAGACATTAATTGATTTTGTGGCAATCGCCTTGGCAACTCCTAGGTTTTTAGGATTACCAAGTTTCTTGAGATTGGGAGGAATACCACAAACTTTTTGTTTTGCAGCCCAAATTCTTTGTACCGAAGCGCGAATGCGATCGCGATCTATTTCTTTGGTTTCCACGGCTTTGCAAATTGCATCAATTGTGGCGATCGGATCGACTGGCATCATCAATATATCCACACCAGCCTTCACAGCTTGCACGGCAATCTCTTCAGGACTACCCAAATCTGCGATACCTGACATGATCAGCGCGTCCGTGGTAATCAGTCCCTCAAAGCCTAATTCGTTTCGCAAAATCTCCGTAATAATGTGATGCGACAACGTAGCGATATTTTTGGGATCTAAGGCTGGGACGAGAATATGAGCGCTCATAACCGCATCGACTCCCGCTGCGATCGCATTAATAAAAGGCGGAAACTCGACATTATCAAATCTTTGGCGATTGTGAGGGAGCATAGGGGTCTGTAAATGTGAATCCACCGATGTATCGCCATGACCGGGAAAATGCTTGGCTGTTGTTAGTACAGGATATTGCTTTGCGCCTGCAATAAATCCCCGTGTTGCACCCATCACTTCGCCTGCGGTAATTCCAAACGCACGCACATTAATTACGGGATTATCAGGGTTATTATTGACATCAACAATTGGTGCAAGTAGCCAATTTATACCGATCGCTAAAGCCTCTTCCGCTGTGATTTTCCCCATTGCTTCGGCGTATTTCATGGCAACAGTCTGCAAAGCCATTGGTGGCGGAAACCAAGTTGCACCACTAAAGCGCTGTCCTACGCCTTCTTCAATATCGGCGGCAATCAATAATGGCACTTCGGCCCATGATTGCATTTGTTGAGTTCTGAGGGCGACTTCGGGCGCACTACCGCCAAGCAAAATCACACCGCCAACTCCATACTCGCCGATCAGAGTTTGCAACTTTTCATTTGACAATTCCCATTGCGGATACTGAATTTGATGGTCGTACAGCATTCCACAAGTACGCACAACTACCATTTGAGAAACTTGCTCAATTAGGCTTAGGCTATCAATATCAGGTAAGTTGATCGGCGACATAAGGCGACATAATTAGTACTTTTTTAAATTAAGGCGCTTTGTGCCTTAATTTAAAAAATGGATTTCAAAACTCTAGCGCAAAATCTTTGCGGGTCATCGGTTGAGGCACTTCTAGTCCTTCACCACCAATATATTTTAAAGGTTTGCCTTCAACAGACAAATAGACTTTAGCATCAGGTTCTAGACTAGTTGCAGTATACAAAACCTGAATAATTCGTCCTTGCATCGATGCAGATCCACCACCTTTCGTAAAATCTTTGGATAAATTAATGCGGATTTCTTTGTTCTTTGTCGCTGCGCTCAAAACTTTTGTATTGGCAGGAATGGCGCTATAAAGTTCGGATTCAGGAGGGTTTTCGGCAATCAACGTATTGATCACGGAAGATATCGCCTCGTCATTGTTGTTAGCTTTAACTGCGATCGGTACGGCAATCAGTTTGTTTTTAGTAGACTCAATCCAATAAACTGCCAACTGACCATCTACGGCTCTAGCCGCAGGAGGCGATTGGGTTACTTGGTTGGCTTGATTGGTTTGATTGGCTGGGGCTGATGATTGGGGATTTAGCTGATTGTTGTTAAAAGTACCGTTAACTAAAACGGCTGCGCCAGATCCACCAACGACCGCCGCCGCCGCTAGTGCAAACCAAGTACTTTTGCTTAAAATTGGAATTTTCATAGTTTCGCTCCTCAAGGTTGATCAAGTTTGACTGATGTTCTTGACGCACACAAACGCGAATTAGCTCCTTAGTCTATCTTATTCTTTATTGCATCTGAAATTTTTGTCTTAGGGCGATCGCAACTTCTGGTGTGACTAAATGCCCGATCTCACCACCAAAACGAGCAATTTCACGCACCACGCTACTACTCAAAAAACTAAATTCATTGGAAGTAGATAAAAAAACTGTCTCAATATCATTTGCCAAAGTCTTATTGGTATGCGCCATCTGCAATTCCAACTCAAAATCAGAGACTGCGCGTAATCCCCTGATCAGAACCTGTGCATGCTTGAGATGGGCATAGGTGACAGTTAATCCTGTAAAAGTATCCACATCTACATTATTTAAGTGCTGAGTCGCCTCAAGGATCTGGAGCATCCTCTCTTCCATTGTAAATAGAGGATTTTTATTCGGATTGCGTAAAACGGCAACAATCACGCGATCGAATAAATGACTACCGCGCTTAATAATATCAAGATGTCCAAAGGTAATCGGATCGAAACTACCAGGATAAATGGCAATCAATGCAGTCACCAAATCGCTACAGAGCGCGATTATATCGCGCTTTGCGCTGCAAAAAGAAAGACACGCTTTGCGTGTCTTTCTTGGCAACAAAACACGCAGAGCGTATTTTGTTGCTACAAGCTGCTTGAGCCAAGATATTTGCCGATCGCAGGCGAATAAATTTCATAGATCATCGTAATTGGTTCGCCACCATGCCATAACAAATAATGTCTACCCCAATAGGTATCAATTTCAGGATAGCCAAACGCTTCCGTCAAACTTGGACAAGCCCCTTTATAAATACCCTTGA
Organism: Synechococcales cyanobacterium PMM_0003; assembly: GCA_949128015.1. GTDB lineage: Bacteria > Cyanobacteriota > Cyanobacteriia > Pseudanabaenales > Pseudanabaenaceae > Pseudanabaena. Next base: position 513 of record CASBRC010000182.1, on the reverse strand, counting down.
GATCGCGATAAAGCTCGGTGTATTTTTGATTGAGACTGACCCAGATCGGCAAAGATGGATCTTTTAAATATTTTTGCATCACCGCTTCTGACCACCAAGATGTGGCATGGGAAAAAATTTCGCCTGTTTGTTGCGATCGCAAAAAGATCTGACGACGAATTCGTGGCGCAGCAATCAATGAAATATCGGCGGGTGCATTGTCATCATCATCACCAATATTTGTCATGGCGAGTACCTCAACCGAGATATCCGATTGAGTCAATAACTGTAAATGTCTAGTCGGCGCACCGTCACCCATCAAAAACATTTGCCATGTTGGAGATAGCAGGTTAAATGGCAAACCCTTACGAATATCAGCTTCGCTGCCCTGCCACATGGGTTCTTCGATGCGATTCCACTTAGAGGAACTTTTCCCGTTAAAAGGTTGAGCTAGAGGAAATTGAATGCTTTGAGCAGATGAGATCGTCATACAAGATTTCTCTTAACAATCCGTAACATATGCCTCTATTGTAG
>CASBRC010000181.1 GCA_949128015.1 Synechococcales cyanobacterium PMM_0003 | reverse complement strand
TTTGCTTTCCCAAACACCTACACCGTGGGGATTACCAGCTTAGGCTATCAGGGCGTTTGGGCAAACTTAGCAACGCGATCGCAAATTAATGTGAGCCGATGGTTTACCGATGCTCATGAAGATTTGCCTCGCCAGATTGAGATATTGGGCTTTTCGTTTTCATGGGAATTAGATTATGTCAATATTCTTGCCGCCTTAAAAAAATTTGAAATTCCTGTTGATACTTGCGATCGCAATGACGAGCATCCATTAGTTTTTGGTGGTGGACCAGTTCTCACCGCTAACCCTGAACCCTTCGCAGCATGGTTTGATATCGTTCTGCTCGGTGATGGTGAAGAATTAATTGGCAACTTCCTCAATGCTTATCAAGAAGTGCGTCATGCTAGTCGCACCGTGAAATTGCGCCACTTGGCAAAACTGGATGGAATTTATGTTCCAGCGCTATATGAAGTTAGTTATGAATCAGCAGATGGTGCGATCGCATCTATTCAACCCATTGATTCCGATATTCCTGCCACTGTCCACAAACAAACCTACAAAGGGAATACGCTCTCAGCTTCCACAGTCGTCACAGAAAAGGCAGCATGGGAAAGCATCTTTATGGTGGAAGTGGTACGCAGTTGCCCAGAGATGTGTCGCTTTTGTTTGGCGAGTTATTTAACACTTCCCTTTCGGACTGCGAGTTTAGAGACTAGTCTGATGCCTGCGATCGCAAAAGGATTAGAAGTTACTAAGCGTTTAGGTTTACTCGGCGCATCGATTACCCAACATCCTGAATTTGATACATTGCTAGATCATCTCGCCCAGCCCCAGTTTGACGGTGTGCGATTAAGTCTAGCTTCCGTTCGTACGAATACGCTTACCGAAAAATTAGCGCGAATTCTTTCCACCCGTGACAGTCGCTCAGTCACAATTGCTATTGAAAGCGGTTCTGAACGTTTGCGGGAAATCATTAATAAGAAATTGCATAATGATGAAATCAGGCAAGCGGCGATCAATGCTCAGGCTGGTGGATTAAAAGCACTCAAGCTTTACGGGATGGCGGGTGTGCCGATGGAAAATGATGACGATATCGAGCAAACTATTGAGATGCTGATCTCTCTTCGTAAACTTACCCCGAAATTAAAAATTACTTTTGGTTGCAGTACCTTTGTGCCTAAGTCTCATACGCCTTGGCAATGGCAGGGTGTCAGCACCACTGCCGAAAAGAAAATGCAGCTATTCCGCAAGAAGTTATTACCGAAAGGGATTGATTTTCGCCCTGAGAGTTACAAGGATTCGATTGTGCAAGCACTCATTTCTCGTGGCGATCGCAGACTGACTAAGTTATTAATTCTCGCTTGCAGCTATAGCGATGGCAATGTGCCTAGCGATGGCTCCTACAAACGCGCCTTTAAGGAACTACGCGGACAGTTACCGACCCTAGCTTGGTACGTTCATGAAGATTGGGATGTTAATCAAATGCTACCTTGGCAACATCTTCGCAGTGCTTTGCCCGTGGAAACATTGATCAAGCATCGTGAGACTTCTTTCCTATCTAATCCTGTAACTTAGATGTAAACCTATGAGCGTCACCATTCCCATTCAAGCGATCGAGCTTAATGCTGGCAGTCAGATTAGAATCCATAATCTGACATGGCAAGATTTTGAACAATTGCTTTTGGATGCAGACGAAAAGCGGAATACCCGCATGACTTACTACCGAGGAACCCTAGAAATTATGTCACCATTGGCATTACACGAACGCCCCCATCGCATCATTGCCGATATTGTCAAAACCATCCTCGAAATCCAAGATCGTGATTGGGAAGACTTTGGCTCTACCACATTCAAACGTCCTGACATCGCAGGAGTTGAGCCTGACACCTGTTTTTATATTCAAAATGCCGATCTTGTCCGCGATTGCACCAGTATGGATTTATCAATTTATCCACCGCCAGACCTTGCGATCGAGTCAGATGTCACTTCCAAAACTGCTCTCAATGCCTATGAGTCGCTCCTTATTCCCGAAGTTTGGATTTATAGCAATCAAAAATTAGCGATGCATATTTTGCAGGGCGATCGCTATGTGCAGACCAATACCAGTTTAGTCTTTCCTAACTTAGCGATCGCAGAAATAGTTCCCTCACTGGTGCAACAAGCGATTAAACAAGGAACCAGTAAAATGTTGCGCCAGCTCAGATCCTATTTAAAATCTCTATAAAAAGCACCCAACGGGTGCTTTTTATTATTCACTAGCGCCACGTCTTCTTTCTGCTAGACGCATCAAGATCTCTGTATGCACTTCGCGAGTAATGGGATAGAAGTATGCCAAGACTAATCCAATGATTAGAAAAATTGTTGGCAATGGGCCGATCGCAACTCTGATCGCAAATAATGCCGAATCAGGCTGAACTGGTAAAGGCTGACAAGGCACACTCTCTTTAAATTTCGCCCATGACAAACCAAGCCCAAGTAGAAATAAACCGATCGCAAGACCAAATTTTTGTAAAAGAACCATAAAAGCATAGAAGATTCCTTCTCGGCGTTGACCTGTCTCTAGTTCATCAAGATCGGTGACATCAGGGATCATCGACCAAGGAATTAGATAAGCTGTGGAAACTCCAGCACCTGCCATCATGGCAAGCACATAGAGCATTACCACTTGTCCTTCTTGCAAGAAAAATAATCCTGCTTGAGCAATAATCCAGATTCCAGAACCCATAAAGTAAGCGGCTTTTTTGCCAAATCGCTTACTAACGGCGCTCCATACTGACAGCATCAATAGGGCTGTACCTTGGACTGCGATCG
>CASBRC010000180.1 GCA_949128015.1 Synechococcales cyanobacterium PMM_0003 | reverse complement strand
TCGCGGCACTTTCAAAAAATTGTCTGGGTCACTCAAACCCTCAATAGGCTGTAAAGAATTTTGTTTGTTAAGTAGCTATAATCCAAAAAGCTATGGCGCACGCGCAGCGTGCGCCATAGCTTTTTGGATTATTTGAATTAGGAGTTGATTTTGAAACGATCAAAAGCATTGTGTATTCTGAGCGGAGGGCAAGATTCAACAACCTGTGCAGCCCTTGCTTGTCAACAGTTTGACGAGGTTCATGCAATTACCTTTGATTATGGACAACGCCATGTGGTTGAGCTAGAAAGTGCGATCGCGATCGCGAAATCCCTTAACTTGACCAGTCACGAAATTATTCAATTAGGCCCTATTTTAAAAGGGACATCTCCCTTAGTTTCGGATACGCCTTTAGAGCAATACAATTCCACAGAAGAAGTGTCAGAAGGAGTTGAATCAACATTTGTACCAGCAAGAAATATCTTGTTTCTTACCTTGGCAGGAAATCGGGCTGCTGTTCTGGGGATTAAAGATATTTTTATAGGAGTCTGTGAAGCAGATTTTGCAGGTTACTACGATTGTCGGCAACTGTTTATTGATGCGATGTCCCATGCTTTAGGAGAAGGGATCTGGGGTGTTCCCGATTCTTTTGTGATTCATACTCCTTTAATGAAATTAACCAAAGCAGAAAGCGTCCATCTTGCTGTTGAAGTGTTGGGCGATCGCTTCGAGGAGATTTTGGCATTAACGCATACCTGTTATGCGGGAACCAAGGGAGGGTGCGGTAAATGCCACGCTTGTTTGATTCGCGATCGCGGTTTTTCTGAAGCAGGATTTGTAGATCCAATTTGGAAATTTCGTCAACCTCAATAGGCTTTAAGCAGCAATTCTCATTTTGAAACCAATTTTGAGTGTTGCAGCGCCGTAGGCGCTGCAACACTCAAAATTGGTTTTTTGAAAGGCAGCCGTAGGCTGCCTTTCAAAAAACCAATTTTTATAATGAGAATTGCTGGGCTTTAAGTAATCCCGATAATTTTTTGAAAGTGCCGCGAATCGGCACTTTCAAAAAATTATCGGTTTTTTATGGCAGCGCCTTGCGCCACAATTGCTAAAAAGTCTTAACACTTTGTAATAAATTTGTAATAGCATAGAGCCTGACTCTACACAATAACTTCTATGTTGGAACCTTCTCTAGCCGTGACAATTCAAGATTCGACTATCGCAGAAACTACTGAAATAAAATCATTGAAGGTTCCAGCCTTTTCTCTAGCTCCACATCAAGACTATATTGATGAAACCCTCAGCCATGCGGACTTTGCACCGACTGATAGTTTTATCAGTCGCCACATTGGGGCTAGCTCTTTAGAAATTCAGCAAATGCTGACTGCGATCGGCTGTGATTCTCTCGATGAGATGATCGCCAAGACTGTACCTGATGCCATCAGGATCAAGCAGCCATTGCAGTTAGGAGAAGCGCGTGGGGAATATGAACTATTGCAAGAACTTAAAGCGATCGCATCGAAAAACCAAGTTTGGCGATCGTATATCGGTACTGGTTATTACAACTGCATCACGCCGCCGATCATTCAGCGTAATATTTTAGAGAATCCCGGTTGGTATACACAGTACACGCCCTATCAAGCCGAGATTGCTCAAGGACGCTTGGAAGCATTGCTCAACTTTCAAACCATGATCATTGATTTGACGGGTTTAGAAATTGCTAATGCTTCGCTTTTAGATGAAGGAACGGCGGCGGCGGAAGCGATGACTATGGCGGCGGGACTAGCCAAAAACAAGGGGAATAAATTCTTTGTATCTGCCGATTGCCATCCACAGACGATCGCAGTTGTCACAACCCGTGCGATTCCTCTTGGTATTGAGATCGTTATTGCCAAGCATGACGAATTTGAATTTGACAAAGATTGCTTCGGGGCTTTGCTGCAATATCCTGCTAGCGATGGCGCAATTTATGACTATACAGAATGTATTGCTCAAATTCATGGTCACGGTGGTTTAGCGATCGTCGCGGCGGACTTGTTGGCGCTGACCTTGATCAAAGCTCCTGCTGAATTTGGCGCAGATATTGCGATCGGCAGCGCTCAGAGATTAGGCGTTCCATTTGGTTATGGTGGCCCTCACGCCGCATATATGGCTACCAAAGAAGCTTACAAACGACAAATGCCCGGGCGAATGGTGGGAGTTTCCAAAGATGTACATGGTCGTCCTGCACTGCGTTTAGCCCTGCAAACACGCGAGCAACATATTCGCCGCGACAAAGCTACTAGTAATATTTGTACCGCCCAAGTTTTGCTCGCAATTATGGCAAGTATGTATGCCGTCTATCATGGTGCTGAAGGATTACAACGCATTGCCAAGCGCGTAAATCTCTTAACCTCGACGCTTGCCAAATCTCTAGAAAAAATCGGTCATACCGTTTTGCATCAAGCTTTTTTTGATACGATTCGAGTTGAGCTTAACGGGATTTCTAGCGATGAAGTTAGAGCGAAAGCCGCCGCTAAACAAATTAACTTGCGTTATCTCGATGATAATGCGATCGCAATTAGTCTTGATGAAACTGTTTCTAAACAGGACTTAGTTGATCTAGTCGGTATTTTTGGGAATTACGAATTAGGAATTACGAATTACGAGTTAGGAATCGAGAATCATGAATTCATAATTCGTAATTCTCAATTCGTAATTCCTAATTCTATCCAACGCAATACGCCCTATCTCACTCATCCTGTTTTTAACTCTTACCATTCTGAATCAGAACTACTTCGCTATATCTATCGCCTCCAATCCAAGGATTTATCACTGACTACATCAATGATTCCGCTTGGCTCTTGTACGATGAAGTTAAATGCAACTTCAGAGATGCTTCCTGTCACATGGGCTGAGTTTGGCGGTATTCATCCATTTGCGCCATTAGAGCAAACCCAAGGCTATCAAATTCTCTTTCAACAGTTGGAAACTTGGCTAGCCGAAATCACAGGATTTGCAGGTGTATCGCTACAGCCAAATGCAGGCTCACAGGGAGAATATGCAGGTTTACTGACAATTCGGGAATATCATCAACATCGCGGTCAAACCAATCGTCATATTTGTCTAATTCCCACTTCAGCGCATGGCACAAATCCCGCGAGTGCAGTCATGGCAGGTATGAAAGTCGTCACCGTGAATTGCGATAACGAAGGAAATATAGATATTACTGATCTAAAGACCAAAGCTGAGAAGCATCAGCATGAACTTGCGGCGCTGATGGTGACATATCCTTCCACTCACGGTGTATTTGAAGAGTCGATCAAAGATATTTGCGACACCATTCACTATTACGGTGGACAGGTGTATATGGATGGCGCGAATATGAATGCTCAAGTTGGTCTCTGTCGTCCAGGCGATATCGGTGCTGATGTTTGCCATTTGAACTTGCACAAGACTTTCTGCATTCCTCACGGCGGTGGTGGACCTGGCATGGGGCCAATTTGTGTGGCTCCTCAACTAGTTCCATTTTTGCCCAAACACCCTTTTACAGATCAACCCGAACAAACTACAATTTCGGCGGCTCCTTGGGGAAGTGCGAGCATTCTCACAATTTCGTGGGTATACATCGCACTCATGGGCGCGAAGGGACTTAAACTAGCGACTGAAGTTGCGATCTTGAACGCCAACTACATGGCGCAGCGAC
>CASBRC010000179.1 GCA_949128015.1 Synechococcales cyanobacterium PMM_0003 | reverse complement strand
TTGAGTGTAGTGACAGAAATGCTGAACATTGATCTAGCGGATCTATTAGGGAATTCGCGGCGTAGAGAAATTAGTCAAGCGCGTCAATATGTAATGTATTTAATGCGTCAACATACGAATCTCAGTTTACCCAAAATCGGCGAAGCTGTGGGTGGCAAAGACCATACAACCGTGATGTATAGCTGCGAAAAGGTAGCTCAATTACAATCTACAGATGGTGATATCGCACAGTTGTTGAGGCAATTAAGCGATCGCATTTATCTAGTCGCGCAAACTAAAAACTAATAAAACTCAGAAAGCGATGGCGCACACTGCGCGTGTGCCATAGCTTTTTGGGTTTTATTACAAGTGGCGACAGCTATACTTGTTAAGATTAAAAGAAATTAGAGAGAAATACAGATGATTGATTTTGCGGTGAATGGAACTTTAATGCGAGGGCTAGAGTTAAATGGCAACTTGCAGAATGTTGGGGCAATCTTTGTTAGAGAAGATGTAACAGAACCTATTTATCGGCTCTGGTCGATCGCCGATCGCCATCCTGCGATGTTACGAGTTAGTGAAAACGGACAAGCGATCGCCTTAGAAATTTGGTCAGTTACTCTTGATGCGCTTGGCAAAATTTTATTATCTGAACCTGCTGGTTTATGTATTGGCAAAGTAATTTTGGCTGATGGACAAGAGGTTTTAGGCGTTTTAGGCGAACCATTTCTATGTGAAGGTCAGAAGGAGATTACTGAATATGGCGGATGGAGAAATTATTGCGATCGCTGATTTTCTGTAATCTCCAACTAACGATACTTCCATTTAGACAGTGAACAGTCTAAAATGTTTGAAATTATAGTTAACCCTTTATAGGAGATTGCCGATGGCTCAGATTAGCACTCGCCTTTATTGGTTGTTTCAATCACTCATTGCTTTTATCCCCTATCTATTAGCAGGTTTGCTAGCAGGCACGCTTGTTCTAGCGCTAGGTGTTTTCATCGCTCGTTTCCTTCTATGGGATTGGTTATTACCTTTTGAAGAGTCGTGTTTGTTGACTCTTAACAAATTGTCTAATCCATCCCTAGACCGATATATGCTGGCTTTAACTTGGATGGCTCAAGGTGAAATTACCATTCCGATACTTATTGCGATCGCAGGAATTTTGGTTTATCGCAATGAGTCGGTTCCAGCTCTGATCTTGGCGATTGCGCTAAGCGGCTCATGGCTACTTAACGGACTTTTTAAGTCTTTCTTTCGACGCAAACGCCCCGATTTATGGGCCTCTTCTAAACGTCCGATGGATTACAGTTATCCCAGCGGTCATTCCATGAGTGCAATTTCCTTTTACGGTTTGTTAGCGGCGATCTTAACGCAGTCTCTAAGTATTCCTTTATGGCTTACTGCTCCCTTGGCAGCGTTTTTAACCTTGGGAGTGGGGTTTAGTCGAGTGTATTTTGGTGTGCATTGGCCCACAGATGTCCTGAGTGGATGGGTTGCTGGTGGCATATGGCTTGCCTCATGCTTGTATGGACTAGTTCAAATTGGTGGAATTTAAACTGAGATTGATGGGCGATTAGTAGAAACGCTGTCAGCTTGCTGAGTCAGACCATAATTGCTTTCGTCAGCGAACTTTGCCAGCATTTCGGGCGTAGGTACGCGAATCCAAAGAGCTTCTGGAATCACTTCAACCGTGATTGGGGTAACACCTAAATATTGTCCATCTGCATGAACTTTTAGCGGTGGATAGCTTTTAATCTCAATCTTAGTGGCTCGATGAGTATTGAGACGTTCATGGGGCAATCGTTCACCCCGCATAGCTTTAAAGAAGTGACGCAGATGATCCCATTTGGAGGGGTTATCAATATATATTACGTCCAGCTTGCCATCATTCATTTTTGCGTCAGGCGCTAAGGCAAACTGCACCCCATAGCGAGGACTATTGCAGATATTGACTTGCAAGGTGCGTAAACGGCGCATCTTGCCACCGTCAAAGCGTAAGACCAAGCGGTGCTGTTTAAACTGCAAAAAAGCTTGAATACCTGAAAAAAAACTTTTAAAAGCAGATAAATAATTTTTCTTGATTCCTTCTTTGACTTCATCTCCCCAAGGAAAGAGTGTGGCTTCGAGCCCCACACCTACCACTTCTACAAAGTAATGATTGTTTGCCTTGCCCATATCAAACCGACCACGCTCTCCATCTACTAGAGTCTGGATGGCTTGGGCTAAATCGGTGGGGATATTTAAGCTAGCGGCAATGTTATTTCGTGTTCCTAGCGGAATAATGCCTAGCACAGTTTGAGTATGCATTAATCCTCGCGCTACGGCTTCAATCGTGCCATCGCCTCCTGCTACAATCACAAGTTCAGCGCCAGCTTTGGCAGCCTCAGCCGCAAGCCCTTCACCATCTTCATCAGGTGAAGTCGTACAGAGTTCCACTTCAACGCCTTGATTTCGCAAAGCATCGACAATTTCAGTTAACAGATCGGGTTTGTCAGCAGGACCCGAAGTGGGATTGATGATGAGTCGGGTATTCATTGATTTAGATGCGTCCAAAAAATGAGCTAAGAAAACTCGACTTTTTGGACTATAGCAGTTAGTTGAAATTTTCCCTTCCATCTATAAGATGATCTCCTGAACTAACGCGATCGCTAATATAATGAGAAATTCTCGCTGCTGGGCATGAAATTTACTATGGGAAATTTTGGGCAAAGGTTACGCGATCGCAAAGCATTGATCTCATCTCTGGGAATTAGCATTGCGATCGCCTTGGTTAACATATTTGCGAGTCCAACACCAGCTCATGGTGCTGCACAAATCCGATTTTGGTATGCCCCTTTTGGCGAATTTATAATTTACACCAGTGACTTGGAGCAGTTTGTCAAAGATGGTCAGATTAACAAACGCTTAGAGCTATATCTAGGAAGATTAACCACTCAACAACAAACACAAGTTCGCGATCTCTTATCGACGCGCTACAGCATCAGTCATGTGGCGATCGCAAATTTTACTTATTCGCTCATTGGCGAAATATTAGTAAAGCGATTGGGCAAGATCGTGAAAATAGCTCCCGATCAAAATGGCTTTTTAGCTTTGCGATCGGCTTTGATCTTCTCTGCGGAAAGCGATCAAGGTTTGAGTATTCTCAATGTTTTGCAAAGATATCCAGTTCCAGTTATTTATTTAGATCTGCCAAAAGCTTTACAGGCTTATGCAGAGATTTCACTATTGACTTATAAAAAAGATCTGGCAATCGCCGCTATTGAAAAGCAAGCGATTTCGGAAACTCAAAATGAGCATAAATCTTTAATAAACATTAAAAATGATCTACGAGTTGCTGGGCATATTAAATGGACAAAGGAAAAATTCACCTATTTACAACGCGATCGCCAAATAGAAATTTCGGCTGATTTATACATTCCACAGGGTTTATCCAGTCCTGCACCATTAATTGTTATTTCCCACGGACTTGCTTCTAATCCTGATACTCTGCAATATTTATCGCAGCATCTTGCCTCCTATGGATTTGCGATCGCAGCTTTGGAGCATCCAAAAACAGGTAGTCGCGACTTTGCCGCTTTTTTGTCTGATCTGAGCAAATCCCCACAGTCTGACGAAGCAGTGCAACGCCCTCTTGATGTGAAATATTTGCTTGATGCCTTGGAGCAGAAGACGAAGACAGAACCTATGTGGCGCGAGCTTTTTAATCTAGAACAGGTGGGCTTGATTGGGCATTCGCTAGGTGGTTATACAGCGTTAACTTTGGCAGGCGCACAAATCAATCTTAATCAAGAATGTCGAATACCTGAGACAGAAGTAATTTCCTTTAATGTATCTCAGATTTTACAATGTCGCTTTAGTTCTGTGAATCCCCTTAATATTAATCTAAGCGACCGCCGTGTCAAAGCTGTTTTAGGGCTAAATCCAGTCGGCGGAAGTTTACTTTTAGGGAGGGAAGGGCTTCAAAATGTCAAGATCCCTCTGGCTATTTTTTCTAGTGGTAATGACTTATTAACGCCTGCAATTCCTGAGCAGATTTTGCCGTTTGTTTGGTCAAGAAGTGTCCATAAATATTTGGTTGCGTTCCCAAAAGGAACGCATTTCTCTTTCTTAGAAAGAAGCGATCGCGGTGTCCTTGTAATTCCCGAAACTTTATTTGGTGAGAAGCCTGAATTTACGCATCCCTATGCCAAAGCCCTAAGTCTTGCCTTTTTTCAAACCTATCTCAATAATCGTCCTGAATTTGCGAATTATCTCAATAATAATTATGTACAGATGATTTCTACACCAAAATTTCCTGCCTCATTGACTAGGGATTTTACAGAAACACAATTGTTTCAATCTCTAGGCGATTGACTATTTAGGCGATTGACTATTTTTGCAAACGTTTCAATTCATCTTGTAAAGCTTGAACTTTCCCTTTAAGTGAATCGACATCGCTTACAGTTTGAATAGAATCATCATCATCGTCATCAATCGATATCGATCGCGGAGTATCTTTGCCACTAGGATTTGATGAGTTTTGAGATTCACTGAGTGGCTTTTGAGAATTACGGACAAGATCGTCTACAAACTTTCTTGCTTCTTCGGTGGTCATTTCGCCACGTTCGACTAGTTCATCGGCTAGCTTGCTAGCTTGAGTGCGTAGTTCACCGAGGGTTTCGCCAGCTTTTTCGCCTGCGACTGTCGCCAAGCCAAGCCCTAGATAAAATGCTTTTTGGACGATGCCACCAAATGGATTCATTGCCATTACTCCATAAAATTCTATGATAGTGATTGTGAGCAGTGCAAAGCATCACCCACAATGACTATCATATCGCGATATTATGAAATTTTCCAATTGGCTGTCACAACGCGCGACTCAAAAAAAAGATGCGATCGCATTAATTTTTAGATCGACAATTAATTGCGAATCAGAACGTTGGTCATATTCGCAATTAGAAGCTGAAGTTAATGATTGGGTAGATTATTTGCAAGCATTGGGAATAAAATCAGGCGATCGCATTGGTTTGTTATTAACCAATCATCCTAGATATGTCATGCTTGTCCATGCCTTGATAAAATGTGAAGCGATCGCAGTTTTTCTGAATACTCGCCTTACGGTTGCAGAATTACGTTGGCAAATAGAAGATAGTCAGGCTAAATATTTAATGTGCGACGAGGTTACTAAACTAACTGCAAACAGCCTTGATCAGCAAGTTAATAGTTTAATTATTTCTGATCAAATTCCAAATAGTGGATTGGGTCGCTTTGCGCCCCAATTTGAAAATATTGATTTGGAAAGTATACAGGGTGTTTTCTACACATCTGGAACGACGGGCAAACCTAAAGGAGTTCCATTAACCTATAGCAATCACTTTCATAGTGCGATCGCATCGGCTTTGCATTTAGGGATTAATCCTGATGATAACTGGCTATTATGTATGCCGATGTTTCATGTGGGAGGACTTGCGATCGCATGGCGGAGTGTAATTAATGGAACTACGCTGACACTGTTGCCGAAATTTGATGAGCAGGAAGTATTAAATGCGATCGCATCTGAGAAAGTGACGCTTATTTCCCTTGTGCCAACGATGCTAAACCGTTTACTAGAAAATCCAAATTGGCAAAACCTACAGAAATTACGAGCGATTTTATTGGGCGGCGCTCCTGCAAGTCCTGAATTAATTGCGCGATGTCTGCAATTAAATTTACCGATCATGCCCACCTATGGCATGACTGAAACCGCTTCGCAGGTGACAACGCTTTTACCTCATGAAGTTGCGCTCAAGCAAGGCTCATCTGGTTTGCCTCTTTTTGGGAATCGCTTGCGAATTGTTGATTTGGAAGATTGTGATCAAGAACTTTCTATGGGTGAGATCGGGCAAATTTTAATTCAGGGTTCGAGTGTGATGGATAGTTATCTCAATCAACCTGAATCTAATTCAATTCAAGATGGTTGGCTCCATACAGGCGATCTTGGTTATCTTGATGGCGAAGGCTATCTTTATGTGGTGAGTCGGCGTTCCGATCTGATTATTAGTGGTGGTGAAAATATTTATCCTACAGAAATCGAATCGATTTTATTAAGTCATCCTGCGATCGCAGAGGCTTGTGTGGTAGGAATTTGCGATCGCGAATGGGGCAAAGTAGTTGCTGCGGTAATTGTTTCTGAAGCGCAATTGTCACTTGCCGAGGTTAGAAGTTTTTGCGAGCAAAAGTCTTTGGCAAGATACAAATTACCCAAGTTAATTTATATTTGGGAATCTCTACCTAAAACAGCTTCTGGTAAATTATTACGCCAAGAGATTTGCGATCGCCTAGAGCCGAACTAGAAAACTACAGCGCTGAAATCCGAACCAGTAAATTGTTAAAAAGGGTGGCTTTGCCACCCTTTTTAACAATTTACTGTGATTCTTCTTCTGCTACTGCCTCAACAACTGTCGCTACAGCCTCCACAGCAATTTCGCCACTTAGAATTTCTCCTTCTTCAATCTCTTCTTCCAAGGCAGGCGGAACTAACGTTGCACCAACGATCGAATCAGAAGAATCGAGTCTTTGGAGACGGACACCTCTAGCAGTGCGAGACTGACAGGCGATCGCATCGGTAGATTGACGCATGACGATGCCACGACTAGTGACGATCATCAGTTCATTCTGTTCATCGACTAAACAGAGTGAAGCGAGTTGATCTTGACCAGATTTGAACTTGGTAACTCGCAGCCCTTTACCAGCGCGTTTTTGAATGCGGAATTGGCTTACAGGAACGCGCTTACCATAGCCGCCTCTAGTTACCACCAGAACCCAAGGACCCTGCATCTTCTCATTTATAATCTCAGAGCCAGTTTCAGAGCTAGTCTCAGACTCGGTTTCCAGATTCTCATCTTCATTCACTGCTTCATTTACAGTTACAGAAAGATCGATCTCTTCCTCCGCACCCTCAACTTCCTCGATTTCCGCCAAACCTGCGGGAAGAATATCCATACTCACGATCAGATCATCACCAGTCAGACGCATCGATCGCACGCCGCGAGTATCACGTCCCATCGGACGCAACTGCTCATGGTCAGTACGGAAGCGGATCGACATACCCTGACGTGAGCCAACAATGATTGTGTTATCAGCTTTGGCGCGGCGCACCCAGCGTAGTAAATCACCTTCTTCAAGTGCGATCGCAATTAAACCATTTGAGCGAATATTTGCGAAGGCGGGCAGCTTGGTTTTTTTGATATATCCGCCAGCCGTGAGCATAACCAGATACTCATCTTCGCAAAACTCACTGATTGGTAATACCGTAGTGATTTTTTCACCGCTTGCGATCGGTAAAAGTTGGACAACGGCTGTGCCACGGGCTGCTCTGCCAGATTCAGGAATCTCATAAGCCTTGACTCCATAGACCTTACCGCGATCGGTAAAGAAGAGAACTTTGTCATGACTGCGACAGGCAAAGAAATGCGCGATCGCATCATCATCTTTCACATTGGCGCTAGCTTTACCGCGAGTCGCCCGATGTTGCGCCGTGAAAGTATCCACAGGCATCCGTTTGACATAGCCATGCTGCGTCACCATTACAATTGTTTCGCGATTGGCAATCAAATCCGCAGTGTCAATATCGCCTTCATTTGGCAAAATGCGGCTGCGGCGTGGTGTCGCAAAATCCACCTTGACGGCTTCTAATTCTTCGCGGGTAATCGTGAGAATGCGATCGCGATTGGCAAGAATATGTTGCAAATCTGCAATCTTGGCGACTAATTGATCATGCTCATCATGAATTTTGTCAGCATCTTGAGCAGTGAGTCGGCGCAATTGCATAGCCAAAATCGCATCGGCTTGCGCTTCTGACAATCCGTAGCTCTCAATCAATCCTAACTTCGCTGAACTACTATCATCTGCACTACGAATCAGTGCAATGACAGCATCTAAATGATTGAGCGCGATCAATAAACCTTGTAAGAGATGATCCCGTTCTGCGGCTTTACGCAATTCGTACTGAGTACGGCGCGTAATTACTTCATAACGGAAGTCCAGAAACACTTGCAAAGCATGACGCAGAGTCAGAGTAATCGGTTCACCATCCACTAGCGCCAACATGTTGCAACTGAAGTTCGATTGCAGCGGTGTAGATTTGTAGAGATTATTCAGGACGACTCTAGGATAGGCATCGCGTTTAAGTTCGATTACCAGACGCATACCGTCGCGATCGCTTTCATCACGAATGTCAGAAATGCCATCAAGTTTTTTCTCGTTGACCATTTCCGCCATTCTTTCGATCAGCGCCGCCTTATTTGTTTGGTAAGGCATTTCTGTGATGATAATCGCCTCGCGATCTTGCCGCCCAGAAGCAGTTATCGTCTCAAAACTAGCCACCGAGCGCATGGTCACCGAGCCGCGCCCAGTCGTATAGGTTTCACGAGCGCCATCTGTTCCTAATATCAAAGCCCCTGTAGGAAAGTCGGGGCCGGGAATATATTGCATCAGTTCCAAATCCGTCAGCATCGGATCGGCAATTAGAGCGACTAACCCATCCACCAATTCGCCCAAATTATGCGGCGGAATATTTGTCGCCATCCCCACCGCAATGCCTGATGATCCATTTAGCAATAGCTGGGGAACCCGCGCAGGTAATACTAAAGGCTCCTGTTGTGAGCCGTCATAGTTATCACCAAAGTTAACCGTATCGCGATCGATATCCTGAATCAGCCCGAACTGCGAAATCCGCGTCAACCGACATTCGGTATATCGCATCGCGGCGGCGGGATCGTTATCGACCGATCCGAAGTTACCGTGACCATCGACCATGCGATCGCGCATCGAAAAGTCCTGCGCCATCCGCACCAATGCTTCATATACAGCCGTGTCACCGTGAGGGTGATATTTACCAATTACGTCACCGACCACACGGGCGCATTTCCGAAACGGGCGATCGGCAGTCATGCCCAACTCGTGCATAGCGTAGAGAATGCGACGGTGTACAGGCTTGAGTCCATCACGGGCATCGGGCAGGGCGCGACCGACGATCACGCTCATGGCATATTCCAGATACGATCGCGACATTTCGCCGCGCAGGTCTGTTGGAATAATCCGATCTTCTAAGATTTCAGTCATACGTTACTCAAATTCTCCTTGCATTGCTCGGCAGCGATCGCCCCGTGTGATTTAGGCAATTCTTACTAAGTGTCTTTACTATTATAGGTCTTGACGGGGAGGTAGGGCTATTGGGTTTTAGCTTTTGGCTTTTAGTTTTTGCATGGCGATCGCCTCTTGATGAATTCAGAATATAATCTAAATTAGTTGGCTAAGCTTTAATCTGTTTATGATATTCATTAACCCAAAAATTGACTTTGCGTTCAAAAAAATCTTCGGTTCCGAAGATAGCAAGGATATCTTGATTAGTTTCTTGAATGCCTTAATCTATGAAGACCAGCCTGTTATCCAAGATTTAGAAATCCTGAATCCCTACAATGCGCCGAGAATAAGGGGAATCAAGCGATCTTATCTGGATATCAAAGCGGGAATCATTGATGCCGAGACGGGTGAGCGACGCACCGTAATTATTGAGATGCAAGTTCTCAATGTGGAAGGATTTGAGAAGAGGATTTTATACAATGCGGCTAAGTCCTATTCGACACAGCTTAAGTATGGTCAAGCATATGACCAACTCAATCCTGTGATTGCACTAACTATTACCGACTTCGTGATGTTTTCCGAATTAAGCAATGTCACTTCGAGATTTATCTTGAAAGACAAATATTTTTTAATGGATTATCCGATTTATGATATCGAATTGATATTTGTGGAATTACCGAAGTTTAAGAAGCAGTTATCGGAATTGGAAAATATTATCGATAAATGGTTATTCTTCTTGAACAATGCTAGAGGTATGACGGATATTCCTACCGAGATGGATAATATTCCTGAAATGAAGAAAGCTTTTTGTATTGCAAATCAGGCAAATCTGACGCTCGAAGAGTTGGACGATCAGGAAAAAAGTGAATTTTTTATTCAAGATCAGCGCGGTGCTATTACTGGGGCTGTCTCTAAGGCTTTGAAACAAGG
>CASBRC010000178.1 GCA_949128015.1 Synechococcales cyanobacterium PMM_0003 | reverse complement strand
GTGATAGTAGTAGGGTCAAAAGGTGTAAAACAAGGAAACACCCAAAATCAGGATCGAAGTAAGAATGTCTATAGCCGAACGAGAGCAACAAATCCTACGGGTAAAAAAGCAAGGTTTTCGCTCGCGCATTGTAATAAATACGCCCCTGAAGGGTGAAGCTAATTATGTAAATCAAGGCTTAATATATCTACACAAATGCAAGAGCTTCAGTAAAGCTCTAATAAAGCTAGCTAATTTTTGTTAAACGAGTTTTTTAGCTTTTAAATGATTTAGGTAAGAGAATATGACAGTTTTAGACCAATATTTTGAACTCTCCGATCGCGCTAGTAATGATGAAAAAGCTTTTAACGAATTGGTAGAACTATTTGCAGAACAAGCTGAGATTCAGCCATCTGGGGCAAAAAAAGTCGTTGGACGGGATCAAATCTCGCAACTATATCGTAAATTTTTTGATGCTTATTCGGGGATGCAACGTGTTTGGACGACCAGAAAGACGGAAAATGGACTAGAAGCCATTTGGGCGATCGCAGGCAAGCGTGATAGTGGTGAACTATTTGCGATGCAAGGTAGACATATTGCCGAAGTCGATGCTCAAGGTAAAATCTACGCCTTAGAAGTACATGTCTCCAAAGCTAACTAATCCTATCATTTTTCAATCAACCGAAGAATATCTTGCCAGTTTTGACAAATTTGGCATCCATTTAGGTTTAGAGCGCATTCAACAACTGCTCAAATCTTTAGGGAATCCCCATCAACAGGTTCCCGTGATCCATATCGCAGGCACAAACGGAAAAGGTTCTGTTTGTGCATTTTTATTGTCAATTTTGCAAGCGGCCGGCTATCGCGTTGGGCGATACACTTCTCCTCATCTAATCGATTGGGGCGAACGGATTACGATTAATGGAGAATGGATTAGCGATCGCAATTTGTTGTCAGCTTTAGCTCATGTTGAAAATGCGATCGCAACAGAATTTCCGCCAACACAATTTGAAGTAATTACGGCGGCGATGTGGTGGTATTTTGCTGAGCAAAAAGTTGATATTGCGATCATAGAAACTGGTTTGGGCGGAAGATTAGATGCAACTAATGTCTGCGATCGCCCTTTAGTTTGTGCAATTACATCTATTGGTTTAGATCATTGTCAGCAGTTAGGAAATACGCTAAGTGCGATCGCATCGGAAAAAGCAGGAATCATTAAACCTCAATGTCCTGTCGTAATTGCTGAAAATGATCCTGATGCGATCGCGGCTTTGCAAGCAAAAGTAATAGAATGTGGTGCGCCCGTAACTTGGGTAAGTGCTGCCGAACGCTCAGTTTCAGGAGCGGTTTGGCAAGGATTTGAGTATCCTTTGACTTTGTTAGGCAATCATCAGCTCATTAATTCTGCGATCGCAATTGCTGTAATTCAATCCTTAAGAACTCAAGGCTGGAAAATTAGTGATGATGCTATGCGGACAGGGCTAGCGAATACGCAATGGGCGGGGCGATTGCAATGGATAAAATTTAATTTAAATGGGAAGTCTTGCAAAATCCTTATTGATGGAGCGCACAATGAGTCGGCGGCGGCATATTTGAGGCAATTTGTGGATGAAGCTTTTCCTGATCAACGTAAACGATGGGTAATAGGAATTCTCCATACTAAAGATCAATTAGGAATCCTTAAAGCACTTCTACATCCTGATGATTTGTTGTTTTCAGTGCCTGTCCCCAATCCTGCCACTACTTCGCCGCAGGATTTGGCTAAGCTGGCAACTTCAATGTTAAAGTCTAAGCCTCAGTCTTATCCTAGTTTAGAGTTAGGGCTAGAGGCAGCTTTTGATGATTTGCGATCGCAAGATATGGTGATTCTTTGCGGTTCTTTATACCTAGTAGGCGAGTTTCTTGGTCGAAAATCATTTTTCCCATAGAATATTACTTTGGAATGCGATCGGATTTTTCCCACCTTCTACAGATCTTCCCAAATATAGCGGTCTTAGGCGGCATAGCTATAAACTGGTGTTAGAATTACGCGCTGAGGTTCCTGTCCATCTAAAATAATTTGCTGTAAGTACATCACAGTTGATGGAGAGAAATATTGTTCTCCTGTTTCTTCGTTGACACGGGCGGGAACATTCTCAATTAAAAAGAATTTTCCGTTTAGTTCTAAGGAATAGGTTACGCGCTTTTCTACAAGCTGTTCTTGATAATCATTCATTTTTCTCTCGCGGTGTCTCTGATTTCTACTAATGTCTCGCCTGAATTCAGGATCTCTAAAGCTGTGGGTAAGGCTGAAATCAAAATTTCTTTTAATTGAGCGTTGGAAGTATTACCAAATGTCAGCCAAATAATTTTAGGCGGTGCGCCGAGTCGCTCGACTAGATCGACAAAATCACTATCTTTGGTTATCGAGATTATTGCTTGAGATTTGGCGGCTTCAAATATTTCTGGGTCTTCAGCATCTCTTAAACCGATATCTCGTAAAGCAAGTGCCTGAATGCCAAATGTATTTGAGATCCAAGTGGCGATCGCAGGAGAGAGTTGGGCATCAATCCAGATGGTCATGCTACTAATATGGGATGGTTGAGTTTACGAGAAGCATAGGCAAAAGTAGCTTTGAGATCTTCTATTTCTAAGTCAGGCATTTCTTCTAAAATTTCCTCGCTATTTAGTCCAGCCGCAAACAAGTCTAATACGTCTGAAACTCGGATTCTCATGCCACGGATGCAGGGACGACCTCCGCATTGTTTCGGGTTAATTGTAATTCTTCTAAGTAGTTCTGGCATTTTTGCTAGTATCCTTGATTTTCTCTTAGATTCTTGTTTCTATTTTAGCTTAATGTTAAGTCTCTCAGGAAATAAATGCGATCGCATTTTTTACCACCTTCTTCAACTCTACTTAGCGGAGATCGCCTCTTCTTCAAAAGTGTTTTGGGTGAAGTTTTGCCTAGAAAAGGCAGCTATTTCTAATTGGTCTTCTTCTGTCCAAGTGTCACTATCATCAATGATGTTTTTGTCAAGATTGGTCAATCCATTTAAGATGAGGGCGGCTAGTTGTAATCGAGCAGTTGGTGGTGATTTCAACATAAACATCTTGGACGGTTTGATTGGCTGTAAGCATGGTTTGTAATCCAACTCTTTGTTTTATTTTAATTGAATGGTAAATCTCTCAGAAAGTAAAAGCGATCGCATTTTTCCCTATCTCCCTTAACTCTGCCCAAATATCCCGCTAATGGTGAAGAAAGTCGGATTTAATTTACTTTTTCTAGTAATTGGCGAATAGACAAGACGGGAATGCTCGAACTTAAGAAACCTGTAGTGTCACGGGTAATGATCGCATCTAGATCTTGAGCGATCGCGCTATAAATCTGTATGGCATCTTCAAAATCAGTTAACCCAGAGGCAAAGGCTGATTCTAAAACAGTGCGGTTAACAGGACAGATTATCATTGTGGCTAAGATACTGGAAACTGCTTGTCTCGCTAGTTCTAAACTGCGAGTATGTTTTCGGGCAATGTAGAAAATGTCAGTAAGGGTTGTTGCGGTTACGTAGCCAATTATTTGTCCTAAATCGATCGCTTCAAATAATTTTCCCGCATCTTGGTGAAAAGGTTCTCTTTCTAACAAAAAATCTAGCGTGATATTGGTGTCAATTAGAACTTTCACTAAAGATATTTCTCCATGCGATATTGTTCTAACATAGTGCTTACTTCGGCATCGGTTGGGGCGGGTTGGCTATTTTTTAATAAGCCTTTCATTCGTTTTATTGAGTTGGATCGAGCGCTTGGGTTTGGAGTTGTTTGGATGGATTCAATAATAGAGCGCATGAGTTCTAGGCGATCGCTTAGGGGTAATTGATTTGCCTGATTTTTAAGTTCTTGCAACAACATAGGTTTACTCCAATTAGTACAAGCTTTTAAGTTCTATTGTGGACAATTCTAACATTAGGTTAATAAGTCTCGCAGGTAGTAAAAGCGATCGCATTTTTTCCTATCTTCTTCAACTCTTCCCAAATATCCCGCTAATGGCGAAGATAGCGCCACAATCCATATAAACTGACTAGTAGCAATATTAAACTAGTTTACTTTTCGTTGATACAATCTCAAAAAGTGGTAATTATATTTGTTTGTCATCGAAGTCTATTAATCTATAAGTCTCAGGCTCTTTTCCATCATTTCAAGAGCAATGCTTAAGTTAGCTTGAGTCCATAATAGAGGAGTTGAAACATTTGGGATATAATTATTTCTCTGTATGTAGTAAAGTTCTGGACATTTAAGTTCTTCTATTGCAACAAACTCCTCAGTCTCACTCATATCTCTCTTAATTATTCTAAATCCTTTGCCAGTAATCTGATTTAGAGAACGATTCAAGTATTGCGTCTGTTTCTTTAAATCATCATCTTTACGTTCAGACGACTGAAATTTATGTCCGAAAATAACAGAAAGTATGGGATCAAAAATGCACCATTGAGCTTCTTCTCCTAATACAACTCCTTTGCCATTTTCCTCAAGCCAATTCTGACGATCCGTATATATTGATGTCTGTATTTTCTTAGGAAGATCTTGAAAATCACGACACCAGAATGAATCGTTTAAATATCTCCGAATACCATATTCACCCTGTAAGTAAGTAGTAATATCGGAAAGAATCTGTTCAGCCATTTCGCCTCTAACAATATTTAGAGGATAAATCAGAAAAAGCAGAGCACCATCATATCTTCTATAGTTGGGTGAAGGCTGAATACATTCTGAGGGAAGAATCTCATTCAGGGCAGAGACACCTCTCTCAATTAAATCATCTAGTACGTCAAGGTTAACAACTTTATTTTTATACTGACAATGACCTGTCAGGAAGTACGATTCCAAAAACAAACTTCGTAAAGCCTTCAATCCAGCAACTACAACACCAATACTGGAAGCTTCTATTTTACGACCTTCTTCCCAAT
>CASBRC010000177.1 GCA_949128015.1 Synechococcales cyanobacterium PMM_0003 | reverse complement strand
TCCTCAGGATCAACTATTTCGCAGTCTTCGGCGTAGGGCATGATCTCGCGATAGAACCAAAATGTACTGCTAATTTTACGAATGATTTGGCGAATAGGTTCGTTTTCGAGCCATGTATTATCGATGTCATCTTTTCGTGGTTGGTATGCGTAAGCAAGATTGCCAGATAGATTGAAGGTGACATGAATTTGATCGAGTTGCGATCGCCATTTACCTGCGATCGCACTTATGGCAGCTTCTTTGGGAATGCGATCGAGCCTTAAGCATCGATTATGTTGCAGCGCGATTACGTCGTTACTACCTGTGGTTTCTTCGCACCAGCAATCGAGATAAAATCGCTTGTCATGGAGATTGACTTTGGCATGATAAATCGAAAACTCATAGGGACGATCAGCAGCATCGAGATATCGTAGGCGAAAGGGTTGCTCTTGCTGAATATAGCGATCAATAGTTTTGCGCCAACTTTCAGGACTGCTATCCAGAAATTTTTCAATATCGCGGCGCAGTGGTGCGGTGATTTCGCTGCGTTCGAGTAATAAATTAGCAATAATTTTGGCGCGATCAAGTTCGCCCATATCGATGAGTAACCTAAAGACACGATCAAGAGATTCGATGCGATCGCTTGACCATTCAGCATTTTTTGATATTTGGACTTGCTGACGGGCAATTGCCTCAACCAGCTTTGAGATGTTAGGGCGATCGCCCCACAACATGCCAAGCTCCAACGCGATCGCTTCTAGACTAGATTTATCGCGATCGGATATAGATAAAGTAATTGATTCGCCTTTTCGGGACACTTATTTTTTGATTTTAAGTACTATTACCAGATTTTTTATAAAAGCCACGCTTCGCGTGGCTTTTATAAAAAATCTGGGTTTGGTCGCAGAGCGTCACGATAAGCGATGACAGCTTCGGTCTGATTGGTTGCACTGATAAATTGACTGAGCAAATCTAAATCTAGTTCAGGCAAAAATTCGCTGCGAGATATGATTTCATACCTTGGTTGATTAGTAGATTCATCTCTAAGTCGATAGAGCTTCCATTGCTGCTGCTTTGCATACCAAAACCAAACTTCAGGAATTTGTAAACCGAGATAGACTTCTAATTTATCAATACCGCCACTGGTGACAAATATCTCAATCGCAATATCAGGAACCTCTTTTAGTTCACCAAAGCAATAACATTCATCTGGTTCTAGCCCCTTCTGGACAAGCTCTTGCCTAATGGTAGCCTGACCATAGCCATTGAGATTAATCCGCTTCTCCACAAAATACATCTCTAGCAAACGCCCAATAATAGTTTTCAGGCGTTCATGTTCGTTGGATGTAGTCATAATTTCTAAAACACCATTTGAGTAGGTCATGTGGAGAGAAGGATATTCATCGGTGTAGATATTCACGAGGGTGCTGTACTGCTCCCATGTCACACCACTAACGATGAGACGCTGCTCTTCAGTGTTAGAGAGTTCGCTAAGATTATCGGCTAAAACTTCTAAAAGTCTCATAACTGCCAATCTCCGAGTGTAATTTGGTCTAGCTTAATAATATGCGATCGCAATATACATATTCATTGTCTTTATTTGTCCGTATACTTTTATTGCCAAAAGCTTGATAACTATCTTTTTATATGCAAATATAGCGCTAGTTAAAATTACGGACAAAATAAAAATAAATAAGATAATTATAAAAATAGAAAGTATGTTATGTTTGTAATAAGTTGATGTATTCACAGAGAATGTCTATGTTTACCAAACAGCCCGAACTCACCTACGCCGAATTTCTCATCTATGAGCATGAGAGCTTAGTCAAGCATGAGTTTGTAAATGGTCAAGCTTTTGCGATCGCGGAGAATGATGAGAACCATAATTTGATTGTTGGGAATTTAGTTGCTAACATTCGTCCGCGTTCGCGTGGAAGTGGCTATCGGTTGTTTGCATTAGATCTGAAATTAACGATCGCATCTGCAAATAATGCGACTTATTATCCTGATGTGAGGGTGATTTGCGATCGCACTGATAATGATCCTTATGTGAAGCAGAAACCCTGTTTATTAGTGGAAGTTCTTTCGCGATCGACGGCGGCGCTAGATCGGCGGGAGAAGTTATTCAACTATCAGAAGTTGGAATCGTTACAAGAATATGTGATGGTTTCGCAGTCTGAGCAGAAGGTGGAACTCTATCGCAAAGATTCAGATGGTAGTTGGTTGGTGCAGTGTTTGGGTGCTGGTGAGAGTTTGGATTTGCGATCAATTGATCTTGCGATCGCGCTTTCAGAAATTTATGAGGATGTGGAGTTATGAACGAAAAGTAAGAGGACTGTTATCTTTGAACAATCTATCTGGTGAAAAAACTATGACTGACAATAATCTGCTATCCCGTATTTCTATCGATCCTGCTATTTGTTTTGGCAATCCCTGCATTCGCGGACATCGTATATGGGTTTCTACCATTCTCGATTTACTTGCTAGTGGTGAGACTTTTGAAGAAATACTTGAAGATTATGGAGGTGTAGATCGCTTGGATATTTTGGCTTGTATTGCTTACGGTGCAGAGATGTCAAGGGGCTATTTCTCAGAGATTCCTTTGGCTAAAAATCGAGAGGTATCGGCGGCATGAATATCAAGCTTGATGAAAATCTCGGAGATATCCGTATTTCTTCTCGGCTCAAGTTTGCGGGGCATGATGTGGCAACTGTGCGTCAACAGGGGCTAACTTCAGCGCCAGACAAAGAACTAATAGAAGTTTGTCGTCAGGAAGAAAGATGTCTCGTAACGTTGGATCGGGGTTTTGGCAATCGTATCCAGTACAGACCTCAAGATTATGCGGGTATTGTGTTGATTCGATTGCCGCAAAATGCTTCTTTTAGCGATCGGATTAAGGCGATCGATGTCTTGATTCTAGCTTTAGAGGAAGCTGATGTAAATGGGAAGCTATGGGTCGTTCAAGACGGAACTGTTCAAGAGTATCGATCAATTGAATCGAAGGATGTGTTATGACAAATAAGCAAATATTTCTCAAGTCTGTCTATTCTGAGACTGT
>CASBRC010000176.1 GCA_949128015.1 Synechococcales cyanobacterium PMM_0003 | reverse complement strand
TGCCTAAACTTAGCCTAGTTTTAGCTGTGGTATTAGGTGGTATTAGGTGGTATTAGGTAGTATTGAAACTTTCAGGATACTAAAAAAGCCTTGCATAGCAAGGCTTTTTAATGATTTTTGGACACAGAAAATAAGCTGGTGACCAGACTCGAACTCGTGACCTGCTGATTACAAATCAGCAGGGCTATTTTATGGGTTGTCCTGTGGGTGCGGTGTTTAGGCTAGTACGAAAATAGCTAGCCTAAAATTAGGACTAAATACGCGGGGGGATTACTCGACTGCGATCGCTTCGGCACATCGATCGGAATGCCAAATATAAGTAGGTCTGTGCGAGATCGGATTTTTCTTTCGGTAATGCACTTTCGGCTTTAAAGTTCCTTGGGCGCGAAGTGCCAATAATTGGCGGGGGGTTAAGCCAAGTGCGGCGGCGGTTTGTTCGGTGCTTAACCAATCTTTTTTCATGCGATCGCCTCACTGGGAATATAAAGCCAGTCAGCGTCAACTACATAAGATGCTCTCAATCTTGGGTGTTTAATTGTGGCTTGCAGTGTCCCTTGATTGGTTGCAAGGTCTGTAACCGTGTAATCGCTAGGCGGTAATTCCTTTTTGAACTTTTCGCACATCTGTTTTAAATGCCAAATGTCAACGCGATCGCCGATTTTTATTATTTTCTCCTGTGTTTTTTTATTTTTTGAGGTTGAATTTGCGTCAGCCGTAAAATCTGCGTCAGAACCCGCATGGTTGTCAGGTTTTTGGGTGGCTGACGCAAAATAATCTGCGTCAGCTTTTGCAATCTGCGTCAGCCGATGCTGATCTATGTTGGCTGACGCAGATTCATTTCCTGACGCAAAATAATTTGCGTCAGCTTTTGCGTCAGCCGTTGAAACTGTCTCTAGTCCTTGACTTTGATTCTCTCCTGACCCAAATGACCCAAAATTAGGAAAAATTGCAAATTGCTGTGATTGCATTCCCAACAAAAATATTCCAAACTCTGTTTTTTCGCTAAATTTTGCATCAGGTAATAGCTTCTCAATCGCTTTACGCATACGATTTGGGGCTTTTATGAATGGATCATATCTGTCATCTTCATCAAGCCAAATAAGTTTTTCTTTACCTGTGTTGGTTTCCTCAATATCTAAAATGCCGTTTTGTACATACCACTGCTTCAGATTGTTAAACAAATCGCCTAACCTGATTTTCCCGTCACCTTTTTCTAATCCAGCATCTTTCGCCCACTTCAGCAAGTGACAGGAATCTTCTCTAGCCGATTGAATCGCCGCATCACATGAGCTATAGTCCACGCCTTGAGTGAGTAAATCGGTGAGGGCTTGCAGTAAACGGTTTAGCAGGGCGGGGCAGACTTGCTCTTGTCGAAACTCTGCGTCATATTTATAGCGCTGGTCGCCTTTGATTTCGTTGGGATTGTTGGGGTTAGGGTTCTCGACAATGACTTTCTCAAAGCTAAGAATTGCGTAGCGAGTTTTGATGGCTTCCTGTGCGCCCGATAAGGCTGGCATTTTGTTTACGTTGAAAAGCATTGCAAATTCAGGGATAATTTCCCGTGCTTTCTCGTTTTTGTTTTCAATCCATAAGCTATCGCCAGTGACGATCGCTTTCATGATTTGCAATCTATCTAATAAAAGAGTGTCTGTGTTTTCGGGAGACCAGTTTAATTTGCACTGTCCTAATGGTGCAATGTTAAATTTTCTGCCTAGGTCGTAGTCTCGGAAGTCGCTGAGGCTGCAAGATGTAACAAAAATCTTGCCCATGATTTCCGCAAAAGCATCTCTGAGGGTATCTTTGCCATTGTGTCCAGTGCCTTGAAGCAGTAAGCAACGGATTGAACGGCTGGCAACTCTTGCCCGAACATTGGCAGTATCTAGGGTTGAGGCGATTACTTTTAATAGGATTTGCTGCTGTGCGGGGCTGAGTACGCTTAGCAATTTGTTGCAATGGTACGGATCGGCGTTTGGGTCGTATTTCACTTTAGAAACATAGGTGTAATAGATATTGGGGTTATGTTTCCTAAAGTTGTAGCGGGGGGTGCGTCCCTTCCATTCGATAGTAATTACACCATTGATTAGATTTAATCCTGATGGGTTGACATCTTCAATATCAACGGCGCAGGAACCTTTAAACCATTTCAAAACACCATTAACGCTTTGGTCGTTAGCATAGCGGTGGGTGTACTTCCTTAGTTTGCTGTCGTAATATTTGTAAGTGTTGCAAAACTGGACAATTCGGCGCTTTTCCTTCGCATCGCTGGAGGTTTCATAGTGTGAGCCTGTCCAACGGTGAAGAATATCATTAAGGCAGATATAGCGCTGATCTTTGTAGATTGAGGCGATCGCAATTTGGTTGAAATGTGCCTCAGTTTCGATCTCTTCAGTTTCTTTTTTGCCATCTTCTGTGAAGTTTTCGCGCCTGTATGCCTCAAAGGTTTTAGCGGTGCTGTAAATTTTATCGAGTTCGCTTGCTCCGAACTCAGAGATAACATCGTCAATGCCTTTGGTTGCGTCATCCCATAGCATCACATAGGGAACAACGCCTGATGTCGCAAGCAG
>CASBRC010000175.1 GCA_949128015.1 Synechococcales cyanobacterium PMM_0003 | reverse complement strand
TGTATATCTATCTTGTAATAACGCTTCTGACTTTTTGGATTTTGTGATTCATCGGGAAAAAGCTCGTATCTGAGAACCTGACGAATAGACTTTATGGAAGCATAGTAATTAACAGCAAAAGCTTCATCACCAAAAACCTTGGGCTGATAAAAGGCTAACCATTTTGGTTCCCACATATCTCGTTGTTTAAGGCGTTCTACTTGATCAGCAGGAATTCGATACCAGTGTTGCTCACGGACAATTTTCATGTCAGATTTTGTTGGAATAATTACTACAAGCACTTCGCCGCGCTTTGTCATTTTTTCTAAACCTATTCCTAAGTGTCAATGATAATAATTTGCGATCACTTTTCATCAATACCAAGCGATCGCAGCTTTTCCAATAATAACTCAACCTGTTTCTGTGCAGAGTCAGCTCGTTGTTTTTCAGATTTTGCTTTTTGGCGCTCTATATCAGCCCGATGCATCTCAATATCAGCTTTTTCTTCACCTGTAAGATAACGCTGTCCCTGTTCATCAAACCAGCTTAAAACTTCACGCCTAAAGCGATCGCTTGGCAATACACAACGCCCAATCCCTAAACCAATTTCTGGCATCCATAATGGTTCACCAATCTGTAATTGGTATTCACTATCAACTAATTTGTAGATTTCAAAAGGCAAATGTCCATCACGTCGCCAAAATTTTGGATTGTAAATTACGTAATATTTGACACCTAATTTGCGATAAATGTCTAATTTCTTTTCGTATTCATCACCGTATGTATGGGATACAACTTCTAAGGTCAAAATCGGTGGCGTATAGT
Source organism: Synechococcales cyanobacterium PMM_0003 (assembly GCA_949128015.1). GTDB lineage: Bacteria > Cyanobacteriota > Cyanobacteriia > Pseudanabaenales > Pseudanabaenaceae > Pseudanabaena. The sequence goes on along the minus strand of CASBRC010000175.1, from coordinate 3,430 downwards.
TTTCTTCCCACATCACATAGCTACTACGCGAGCCGCCATTTTTGCGCCGCTCTACATCTAAGCTCAAAAAACCATCGGGAACTACTGGCACTCTCGGACTTACGCCAGTGGTGTGATAGACACCCATATCAATACCAAAGTACCAATTATCACGACTTTTCCAAATATATTCCAGCAAAAATAATAGTAAATTCGGTACAAAATTCTGGTCTTCGTTATCCACAGGCGTATCGTCAGAATCTGGTAATTCGTCGCTGGTGGGTAGATATTGACGATCTATTTGTAGCATCAGCAAACCCCAAAAGTATCCTAGCTATCTAGTTGGTATTATAGGCGATCGCAAAACAAGTAAAACGACTATATTGCAGCGCTACTTATTGTAAAATCAGTCAGAAAAGTATAGACTTCATCGCAATTATCATCAAATCTCATCCGATTAACTAGTTAACTAGATTGGCTCTACCAAATTCTCGACTTAAGGCTTTTTCCCTAATTATTGCCACGATCATATCTTTCGTAGCGCTCATTGCCTTGTATCTAGAGCGAGACGAGCTAGTTTATATCGGGCTAGCGGCGATCTCTGCGATCATTTTGCCAATTCTCATACCATCATTTGTAAATGCGATCGCAAATTCTCCTTTAGGAAAACGCTGGGATGTTGCCATATCCTGCATTCTTGGTGGTATTGCTGTGTTAATGGCTGCCCATGTCACCAAATTTGATTTTGTCTTTGAGCGGTGGTTTGATAGCCTCAAGTGGGAAGCTTTAGGAGCAGTAGGACAGATCTTAATTGCGATTTTGGCGGTGTGGGTAGCATGGCGACAAAATCAGATCTCCGAAACTTTGACGGGTCAGCAAAACGTAATTACCCAACAGCAAACCATTGACTCTTATTTTCAAGGGATTTCCGATTTAGTTCTCGATCCGCAAGGACAATTAGAAGACTGGCCGTTAGAAAGAGCAATCGCCCAAGCAAGGACTGCGGCACTGCTCGGCGGTTGTGATGCCGATGGACGCGCCAAAATTATTCGCTTTCTATCCAGTGCCAATCTCTTAACTCCACTGAAACGCGATGGCTTGCTTGGTCGTCCAATTCTTGATGGGACTGGCGGCTATGTCGTCGATCTTGCTAATGGCGTGCGAGTAGTTAATTTAGGAATGATGTTAGCCAACCGTGAGATTTTTAATACGGATTTACGAAATGCGGATTTGAGCGGCGCGAACTTGATTAAGGCAAATTTTGTGAATTGCGATCTCACTGGTGCAAACTTTGGTGGTGCAATCTTGGCAAAAGCAAATCTGCGCGGGACAGATCTCAGTCGTGTGAGAATGTTTTATGGCAATCTCGAAACCGCATCTCCCCGCGATCGCCAACATTTGCCCAACTTCGAGACAGGTGAATATACGGGCGCTGTGGTAGAAGATGCGGACTTCAGCAAAGCAATCGACTTATCAGAAGAAACGCGAAAATACATCTCTGCATGGTGTGGTAAAAAATCTCGTAAAACTATTCCTGGAGGGTGTGAAGATGTACCAAATAGATTGGGGCGCTAGGCTGTGTAAAGCTTCGCGATGCAAAGCTTTACGTCAAAGAAATCAGAGATTTGCGATCGCATCTTGTATTGGTCTACAAATCTCTGCATTATCAATCATGCCCATAATCAGCTACGCTGAAACGCAGTCCATACCATCCTTACAAGAAGATCCGCCCGAAGAAGTTTTACGTGCCGAAATCTATACCGATGCGCGATCGCCGATCGATGGCAAACAACTCTCTGCCGCCGAATATACTGAACTCATGGAAAAATTGCGATCGCTAGACAGTATTCCTCCCGAAGATTTTGTATCCCCAAAGGTGCGTGAAGTCATCGGTCTCTTAAAGCTGCGTAAATTCCTACGACAGTTTATCCCATTCATTCCGTAACCCAAGTAGGGGCAATTCATGAATTGCCCCTACTTTTCGCAGCTAATGCGTAAGTCATATCCTTATTTCTAGAACATATTTAACACAATAAATGGCAGTTATCATCGCAGGTGAACGTAGTGGTGTCGGCAAAACCACAGTCACGTTGGCACTATTAGCCGCAATGAAAGCGCGATCGCAATCTGACCAATCGCTAGTGCAATCCTTTAAAGTGGGTCCTGATTACATCGATCCCATGTTCCATTCCTACATTACAGGACTACCATGCCGCAATCTTGATCCTGTCCTCACTTCTGAGTCCTATGTACAGTCATGTTTTGCGAAACATAGCCAGAATACCGAATATTCTCTCATTGAAGGCGTGATGGGGTTATTTGATGGCGCGACAGGTCACAATGACACTGCTAGTACTGCCCACATTGCGCGACTATTAAATGCACCAGTAGTCTTGATTCTTAACTGTGCCAGTACTTCTAGATCGATCGCTGCGATCGCCCATGGATATCGCACCTTCGATCCACGCATTCATATTGCTGGCGTAGTTCTCAATCGCGTGGGCAGCGATCGCCATTTAGAGTTATTAACCCAAGCTCTAGAACCATTAAACTTACCAATTTTAGGAGTCCTGCGTCGCCAAGATGACATCTCTATTCCCGATCGCCACTTAGGGCTAGTCCCCACTGCGGAAATGTCGGATCTAGATGGAATTATTGCTCGTTTGGCATATCTAGGCGAGACTTGCTTTGATTGGGAGAAGTTATTGCCATTGATTGGAAGCCCTCACCCCCTAGCCCCCTCTCCCGCAGGAGGGAAGCAAGATTTACTCCCCTCTCCCGATAGGAGAGTGGGTGAGGGTCTGCGTATTGCGATCGCAAAAGATCGCGCTTTCAGTTTTTACTATGCCGATAATCTCGATTTGTTTGCAGAAATGGGAGCAGAATTAGTCCCTTGGAGTCCGATTTCTGATCGCCAATTACCCGAAAATATTCAAGGATTATATTTTGGCGGGGGATTTCCTGAAGTATTTGCGGCGGAATTAGCTGAAAACAAAAGTGCGCGAGCATCCGTACAAACTGCCATCAAATCAGGAATTCCCACCTATGCTGAGTGTGGAGGATTGATGTATCTTTGCGATCGCATTGTTGATTTTCAAGAGCAATCTTTCCCAATGGTGAATATTTTCCCGACTGCGGCAAAAATGGGCAAGCGGTTAACTTTAGGCTATCGACAGGCGATCGCCCTCCAAGATAGCGCCTTAGTCAAAAAAGGCGATCGGGTCTGGGGACATGAATTTCATCGCTCGTCTCTAACAGAAATTTGCGATCGCCCTTTATATTCTCTACAGGGCTATGATTCGCATTTACAATATCCAGCCGAAGGATGGCAAAGTTATCAAGTTCACGCTTCCTATACACATCTTCATTTCGGCGCACAAACACACTTGCTAGATCGTTTTTTAGCTCATTGCCGATAACGTCTAGCTGTGAGCCTTCGTAGGGTGTGTTA
>CASBRC010000174.1 GCA_949128015.1 Synechococcales cyanobacterium PMM_0003 | reverse complement strand
ATCACGGAAACTAAGAGATAAGGATTAGAAATAGGATTTAACTCAATTAGCAATTTGGAATCAGAACGACAGGCGAGAGCATGTCCCATCTGAGCAATACAAAGCGTCGTAAATGTAATTGTCTTCCAATGCTGATGCCACAAGGGATTGTCAGAGTTATAAGCAATCTCCATTAAGGCGATCGTCTGCAAGCCAAAGACAACACCAATTCGCAGAATATACCAACCTAAACCTCGCGCAAAAATATTCTCTTGAGGATGAAATGGAGGTCTTTGCATCACGTCAGCTTCAGCAGGTTCCACGGCGAGCGCTAAGGCGGGAACGCCATCGGTAACGAGATTCATCCATAATATCTGTAACGGTGTAAGCGGAACTCCGCCAAATCCTAGAAATGGTGTAGATGCGATCGCAATTACTTCACCGACATTACTACCGAGAATGTATTTAATAAATCGACGAATATTTGCATAAACCGTCCGTCCCTCTTCAGTTGCCGCCACGATCGTCGCGTAATTATCATCTAGCAAGATCATATCGCTAGCTTCTTTGGAAACATCTGTGCCTGTAATTCCCATCGCGATGCCAATATTTGCTTGTTTCAACGCTGGTGCATCATTGACACCATCACCTGTCATCGCCACAATTTCGCCGCACCGTTGCAGAGCCTGCACAATTCGCAGCTTATGCTCAGGCGAAACTCTCGCATAGACGGCAGTATGTCGGGCGATCGCGGTTAGTTGATCATCAGACATGTGTTCAATTTCTTGTCCAGTTAAAACGCGATCGCAATCTGGATAGAAAATATTCAAGTCACGGGCGATCGCTTGCGCCGTCAGTTGATGATCGCCTGTAATCATCGTGGTGTGGATTCCCGCTTGACGACTAATTTGCACCGCGGCAGCGGCTTCGACACGGAGTGCATCACGAATGCCGACTAGTCCTAACCAAATAAGATTATTTTCGATATCCGCAAGTTCTGCTTCTATGGGTAGATTCTCTAACGGTAAATAAGCAAATCCTAATACGCGCATCCCTTTAGTGGCAAGGAGATCGTTTTGAGAGTTAATTGCGTTTTTTTGAGAAGAAGTAATTGCCCTGATTTGCTTATCTATTTGAATGCGATCGCATCGACTCAAAACCAACTCAGGGGAACCTTTACAGAATAGAAAATATGGTGCATTTGGCAATAAAGCGACGATGATTCGTATCGCTTCAGGAGTCTCTTCAGCATCCATGCTTTTGACGATCGTAATCGCGCTCATCAATTTGCGATCGGCAGTAAAGGGAATCTCGGCAACTCTTAAGAAATATTTTGCAAATTGTGATTGCCAAAGATTTGCTTTCCCTGCCAAGGTCAATAGCGCTCCTTCCGTAGGATCGCCAATTATTTGCCATTGCGACCTATTTGAAGTAACAGGCAAGGGGCTTAAGCCCCTTGTTCCCAGTGGTGATTTGCGATCGCTTGATTGCTCAGGAGTTCGTTTTTGCAAATAGGAATCATTGCAAATCGCACTTGCCGCTAACAAAATTTGTAATTCGGGACATTGATAAATACTGAGATCGCTTGCGAGCATGTCTCCTGCTAGTCGAGAAATCGCAAATTCACCAATCGGTTCATAGCCTGTACCACTGATTTGAGCAGCATAGTTAGTGGTGAAAATATTTTCTGCGACCATTTTGTTCTGCGTCAGCGTTCCTGTTTTATCAGAACAAATCATGGTCACCGAGCCAAGCGTCTCCACTGCTGGCAATTTACGAATTAAAGCATTACGACGTACCATCCTTTGCGTTCCCAGCGCCAAAGTGACCGTAATTACCGCAGGTAGACCTTCTGGAACTGCTGCCACAGCCATACTTAGGGAAGTATTTAATAATTTTACCAAGTCACCTTGTCGCCATAGTCCTAACCCGATGACTAACGCTACGAGCAACAAAGAAGCAATCACTAAAGCTTTAGAAAGCTCTCCCATGCGTTTTTGCAATGGAGTTTCTTCTACTTCCACATCTTGCAGTAGATTCGCAATCTTGCCTAATTCAGTCTCCATTCCCGTTGCCGTGACCACCATCATCCCCCGACCTTGCAGAACTTCAGTCCCCTGAAATACAATATTGCGACGATCGCCCAAGGATTCATCTTCAGCAAATAATCGATCGGCAAACTTATCCACACCCTGCGATTCACCTGTCAGCGCTCCTTCCCTAACCGTCAGCTTCACAGCATCCAATAAGCGCCCATCGGCAGCAATCTGCATCCCCGCATCGACAAACACAATATCCCCAATTACCAATTCTGTTGATAGGATTTCGGTAACTTTCCCTTCACGAAGTACCCGCACATTCGGAGCCGACATTCGTTTTAAAGCGGCTAATGCCTCCTCAGCGCGGCTTTCCTGCACATAGCCCAAAATGCCATTTAATATAACAATGGCAGCGATTGCGATCGCATCTTTTGGGAAGTCTCCCGCACGCAAAGCTAAAACTGCCGAGACCACCGCCACGCCCATCAGCATCAATAACATGATGTTCGTGAACTGATCGGCAAAGATACTGATTTTTGTCCGACCAGATTTAGCATTTAACTCATTGCGTCCATAGACATTTTGGCGATCGCTCACCTGCCACGCCTCTAGCCCCGACTCTGGATTGGTATCCAAAGCTGCGATCGCTTCATCTGTTGTCAGCGCATGCCAAACTTGCTTTGTTGATAAATTTGCCATTTTGTGGTTTTTCTGCAATCAGAATGATCGAGCCTCAGTTTAAGCCTATCAGAGTCTATGCTATCGCTAAAATAGGTGGAATGTTATGCTAAAGGACTATAACCTCACATTTACTAGCAGAGATAGTCTTCGTGGTTAATGACCTTACTAATTCCCAACGAGATCGGCAAAATATTCTCAATAATCGCTATGCTCTAGAAAAAGTAGAGGAGCATTTAGCACTTGGCGGTATTGTTTATGAAGATGCTGTAGTGTTTACTAAGCAGCAGCTAGTTGCCCTATTTGAGATCAGCGAAAGTACTATTGAGAAATATCTAGCTAGTCACGCAGAGGAACTTAAAGTCAATGGCTACAAAGTCTTAAAAGGGCAAACACTCAAAAATTTCCTAAACACTACTGTCGTAACTGATTACGGTAGCAAAACAACTGTCTTAAGTATATTTACTTTTCGGGCAGTGCTTAATATTGCGATGCTTTTAACAGAGAGCGATCGAGCTAGGCTGATCCGATCACGAATCCTTGATATAGTAATTGAGGTAGTTGCCGAGCGATCAGGAGGACACACTAAATACATTAATCAGCGTGATTGTGATTACCTGCCTCTTGAAAATGCTCGTATAAAAATGGCAAGTAGGGATCTAAGTTTTAGAGATGCCCTACATCAAAAACTAGAGTCTTACATTCAAACTGTTCCAGAAGCTGATTTTGATAAATTTTTAGGTGAAGCTAGTAGATCTTTAGAAGAACAACTCGCTGACCCTAAGATTCTAGACGTGTTTAAGCGTCTTAAGGATCGATAATAAATAATAGATGTGCAAACAATTTTTTTATTTTGATATTCACTACGCTGTAAAAGAACACGATTGGATAATCGATAATTCAGGAGGACTTTCTGGAGTGAGAGATTTGGGCTTGTTAGAAAGTCCACTTGAACATATTCAGAACGATGATTATTATCCAGAATTTGAGAATAAACTGACGCACTTAGTTTTTTCTGTGAATAAATCCCACGCTTTCATAGATGGTAATAAACGCTCTAGTATTGTTTTGGGATGTTATTTTCTAGAAATTAATGGCTAT
>CASBRC010000173.1 GCA_949128015.1 Synechococcales cyanobacterium PMM_0003 | reverse complement strand
GATAGTTTCACAAATCCTCAAACCGTTCCACATAAATATAACGTTATCAATCTAGAAACACAGTACAGGAGTATTCCACAATTAGGTACTCTCTTTAGCGAATTCAGATATAACGGAAGACTAAGCCATCATAAGACTGACTCAGATATTAATGAAGTTGAGATTGCTAATCTTTCACTAAATCCAATCACAATTATTGACTTCAAAGTTAGTAGGTTTGAGAGTATTTATAAACCAAGAAAAGTTAAGGGCAGTAACTACCAGATTTATTCTGCAATTTTCACAGTTGAATTTATTAAGTACATCATAGAAAATATTACAATTTTAAATGATGATTTATATAAAATTGGTGTTATTTGCCCTTATCGCATCCAGTCCAATATTGTAGATAAATTACTAGCTAAATTGGTAAATATCAACCTAAAAAAAATAGAGATAATCTCTGGAACGGTTCATAGTTTTCAAGGTGATGAATGTGACATGATTATCAATTTACTCAATCCTCCTCTATATGTTAGTGATAGCAAAGAAATTTTCCTTAACAAGAAAAACCTATTAAATGTATCAATTAGCAGGGCAAAAGATTATTTAATACTTTTACTACCTGTTGACGAATCGCAAACTATTCAAACTGATAAACTTATTCACATTAAAGAGATTAGGGATCTCATTTCATCTAAATCGATTAGTTCTTCCTATATTGAGAGAATCATTTTAGGTGAGGCAAATGCTATTGAAGATTTTTCTTTCCCGACTACTCATCAAGATGTCAATGTTTATATAGAGCCAGAGAAGAAATACGAAATTAGGTATGACGATAATGCTGTTGATATTCAAGTGAGTATTTAGGATAGACATTATGAGCAAAAAATGGAAGTTTCTAGTTAATGGAAGAGTAGCTAGGGGTGTGGATAGTAATTTAGAGAGGAACCTATGCTGCTGAGTCTTAAAATTGAAAATTTTGCGCTGATTGATCGCTTAGAGCTTGAGCTATATGCTGGACTGAATATCCTTACAGGGGAAACAGGAGCAGGTAAATCAATTGTTTTAGATGCTTTAGATGCGGCTCTTGGCGGTAAAGTTTCGGCGAGGATGCTACGCACTGGGGCGGATCGCGCCAATATTGAGGCGACTTTTTCGACTAATCTTGCGATCGCACAATGGCTAGAAATTCAAGAAATCGATGCGCTGGATGCAGATACCTTAATTTGTAGCCGCGAAATCACGGCGCGGAGCAATCGCACCCGCATTAATGGCGTGGTCGTAAATAAGCAGCAGATCCAAGAACTACGCGATCGCTTAGTCGAGATTACGGCTCAAGGACAGACAATTCTACTTAGTCAAGCTGCTCAACAAAGAGAATGGCTTGACAGCTTTGGCGATCAAGCTTTTAGTCAGGCTTTGTTATTGCAACGTCAAAAAGTGGCGAAACTATTTGAGGCAAAAGAGCGATCGCGAAAAGCTTTATTCGATCGCCAACAAAATGAGCGCAATCGATTGCAGCACTTGGACATGTTGCGTTATCAACTAAAGGAACTCGAAGCCGCAAATCTCGACGATCCCGATGAATTAGAAAATCTGGAAAGCGATCGCAATCGTCTCGCTCATAGTGTGGAATTGCAAAAGCAAGGCTATGCAGTCTATGAAGCACTTTATCAAAATGATAGTGAGAATGCTTGTGCGGATTTATTAGGACAGGCAGAATTAATTCTCACAGAAATGACCACACTCGATCGCGAAGCTGAAGGGATTCTCGAATTAGTTTCTAGCGCCCTTGCTCAAGTCGAAGAAGCAGGACGACAGATTAACAATTATGCTAATCGTCTCGAATCTGATCCAGAGCAATTAGAAGTAATTGAACAACGAATTAATCAAATCAAACAAATCTGTCGTAAATACGGCACGCTTCCCGAAGCGATCGCCTATGCCGAAAAGTTGCAACTTGAACTTGCCGAGCTAACCGATCAAAGTATTTCGATTGAAGATTTAGAACGCAAAGCGGCGGCGGATTTACAAGCTTTACTCAAGGCTTGTAAAAAACTGACCGAATTGCGTCGTCAAACTGCGATCGCTCTCGAACAATCACAAATCGAAGCTCTGAAAATGTTGGCAATGGAAAAAGTGCGTTTTCAAGTTGGTATTTATCCGATTGAACCAACAGCATTAGGAGGCGATCGCATTGTGTTTGAGTTTAGTCCTAACCTTGGCGAACCCTTGCAACCACTTGCCGAAACTGCATCAGGTGGAGAAATGAGTCGATTTTTATTAGCTCTCAAAACTTGTTTTATAAAACAGAAAACCCAAGAGTCTCAAGCCGTATCCTCTGAATTTAATCATGCGAATGTCGGCACGATGGTATTTGATGAGATCGATGCAGGTGTGTCAGGGCGCGTTGCCCAAGCGATCGCAACGCAGCTTTGGCAACTGAGTCGCAGTTCACAAGTCCTTTGTGTAACTCACCAACCGTTGATCGCGGCGATCGCCGATCGACATTTCCATGTCAGCAAACAAGTAATTTGCGATCGCACTCAGGTACAAATTCGGCTCCTAGAGTTGGAAGAGCGTAAACAGGAACTGGCTCAGATCGCTTCAGGTATGACGGTTGAGGAGGGGAAGGAAGGAAAAAGGAAAAAGGAAAAAGGAAAAATTGTTGATCATGAGAGCGTTAATAGTAAGGTATCTCAGGCGATCGCTTTTGCAGAGTCTCTGCTGGAACAAGCTGCTGCAATCAAAGCAGTTACCATATAGAAATATTGGTTGGGGCGCAAAGCGCCCCAACCAATACTCTCTATATGGTAACTGCTTTGATCGCAGCAGCTTGTTCCAGCAGAGACTCTGCAAAAGCGATCGCCTGAGACACCTTACTATTAGCGCTTTCAT
>CASBRC010000172.1 GCA_949128015.1 Synechococcales cyanobacterium PMM_0003 | reverse complement strand
TCACTACGCAATCTTTTTGCAATCAATAAGTGGGTTGACGCAATAAACAACTAAAATCCAAAAAGCTGTAGCGCACGCTGCGCGTACGCTACAGCTCCGACAGTAAAACCCAAGAATTAGCATTGCGGCGCGAAGCGCCGCAATGCTAATTCTTGGGTTTTACTGCTTGTATAGACCAGTGCGGGACTTACCAGCCATTTTCTATCAGAAACTCTGGAGTAATTGGGGCTGTTGGAGAAGCATAAGTACTATTGTTAAATTTAAGGAATTTCTCTACATATTTACCAAGCAAATCACCCTCTAAATGAACTGAGCTACCAATATCGAGATCTTTTAAAGTGGTGTTGTCATAGGTGTGGGGAATGACAGCGACTCGAAAATTTGTGCCTGAGTCGTTGCAGTAAGAAACCGTGAGACTGATGCCATTTATGGCGATACTGCCCTTAAATACGATGTAACGCGCTACTTCAGGAATTGCCTCAAACCCTAGCTCCCACGAATTACCAATTATGGCGCGATCGCATAATTTACCAATACCATCAATATGTCCTGAAACAAAATGACCGCCGACTCTATCACCAACAGCTAGAGCCGTTTCCAGATTGACATACTTTAATTTGCGATCGCTAAAATTAGTACGCCCTAGAGTTTCAGGTGAGACATCAGCTATAAAACTAGCATCAGAAACTTGAGTTGCAGTGAGACATACCCCATTAACCGCAACACTATCACCGATCGCAATTTTAGCGACCAGATCAGGACAATGAATCACAAGGCGATCGCGATCGCGCTGCTCAATAATACCAATGGTTTGAACAAGTCCAGTAAACATAGATTTTTATAACAGAGAGCGCGAAGCACCCTCTGTTATTAGTAGAGAAGTTAACTTATCAATTTTACGGGCTGCTTGCTTCGCTGGATTAGTCGTCGGTTTGCGATCGCGATCTAGCCAAAATGCGTTAATACCGACCGCACAAGCACCTGCATAGTCTTCACCAAAACTATCGCCAATATGCCAAGCCAAATCTGGCGATCGCTCAATTTGATGCTTAGCTAGAGCCATTTCAAAGATTAAGGGATCTGGCTTAGCCGCCCCAATTTCGGTGGAGATCGTGATCGAACTAAAATAATCTTTTAGCCCTAAGGCTGCCATAACTGAGTAGATGCGACTGTCAAAATTTGATAACACACCTAAAGTAATACCTTTTTGCTTCCATGCATCCAGTGCTAAGTATGTATCATCGTAGACAAACCAAGGCTCAGCCGTCGCAAAGTAAGCATAGAGGCTCTTGAAAAACGCCTCAAAATCTAGAAATTTCGTTAAATCCCCTGTCTGACTAAAAGTCTGCTCGGTAAGCGATCGCCACCATTCATACTCGGCTTTTGGGAGATCATGCTGTAGCAAATTAGGAAATGCAACCCTTGGTGCTGCTTGAAAACAGCTATAAAAAGCTCTGTTTACCAAATCAGGATCAAGGCTAACCCTAAAATCCGTAGCAATTCTGGCATACTGTTCGCCAACGCTACCTTTAATACCAAATAGAGTACCAACGGCATCTAGATAAATAACCTGAGGCGATCGCATTATATTTCGTTGAAATTACTGATATAAACTATTATGTGTATTGATACAATAGCTGCCAAATCTTTTAAAAACTGTCTCTATTATTGTATTAAAACCACCTCTATTATTATGACAGAAGTTCAGTTTTTAATGACGAGATGGTTGGATTAAGGAGTACTTTTATGCACATATCTCAAGTTAGCAAATTAATTTTTTTGACATTAATTGCCTTTATTCCCATTCCTGTTTGGGCGCAGACCACCACAATTGACAAGCCATCTGCACCAGCATCGTCAAATTCCAATCTCAAACCATTTGTTAGGCTTAATGGTGGCGCACAAACGCTAAGTGTCGGTGAATCTCAAGATACCTTTCGCTACACTCTCGGGGCAGGCGATACTATCAAGATCGAAGTTTTTAATGTACCAGAGCTATCGGGAAATCAAACGATCGCACCTGATGGCACAATCAATGTTTCATTAATTGGCGCAGTCAAATTAGAGGGATTGGGGCTAGATGAGGCAAATGCTTTACTCCGTGAAAAGTTAAATCCATTTCTAGTGCGTAACATTGTCAATATTTCCTTGGTTTCTCCTCGCCCACTAAATATTGCGATCGTAGGAGAAGTCAATCGCCCAGGACCAAGGTTTTTGACTTATGTGGGCACTGCGGGAACAGGCAGTAATGCCGCAACGTTAACAAGAGCATTGGAGTCGGCATCAGGAATTACCTCAAGAGCAGATATTAGTAATATTCAAATTTCTCGCCGTAACGGTACTTTAGGTCGTCGCGTTATTAAGGTTAACCTTCAAGACTTACTAGAAAAAGGTGACATTAGCCAAGATGTTCGCATTCTTGATGGGGATTCAATTCTTGTACCAACATTGTCTGAGGCAAGTGCCTCACAGACTCGTACAGTCAGCAATTCTACTTTTTCGCCTGACACATTTACCATTCAAGTTGCGATCGTGGGAGAAGTAAATCGGATTGGGCCACAAACTCTAGTTTACTCACGAACAGGAGTGATTCCCACGGGGCTGACAGGTGCAACCACTGCGGCTGGGACTACATCAGGTGGTGGTCCAGTTACTTTAAGTCGGGCTTTACAGTCAGCAAATGGAGTTACGGAAATAGCTGATATTCGCAATGTGCAGATTTCCCGTTTGAATGATAGAGGACAGCGCACGATTGTAAAAGCAAATTTGCTTGATTTAATTACCAAAGCCGATCTCAGCCAAGACATTACCCTTACGGATGGGGATCTGATTACTGTTCCTCGACTGGAGAAAACAAATCCCACTGAGTATTTACAAGTTGCTAAAGCGACTTTTTCACCCACCGCGATCACTGTACAAGTAGTTGGCGAAGCAGTTCGACCAGGTCCTTTACAACTTAGACCAAATAGTTCATTTACAGAAGCAATTTCTTTTGCGGGTGGACTGACTAACGATGCAGATTGGCGTTCCGTTGAGCTTTATCGGGTTAATCCCGATGGTTCGATCATGCGTCGCAATCTAGTTGCTGACTTGAATCTTCCTCTAAATGAAGAATCAAATCCAGGATTACGCGATCGCGATGTGATTGTGGTGCGTCCATCCTTTGGTTCGAGCATCCTTAATTCTACTACTAGATTTCTTGGTAATATTGTGGCCCCTTTCTCATTAGTCAATAATCTTTTTAGATAATAAGCATGAAAATTGTAGTTACTGGCGGCGCTGGGTTCATTGGATCACATCTAGTCGATCGTTTGATGGAATCTGGGCATGAAGTTATCTGTATTGACAATCTTTATACAGGAAGGAAATCTAATAATTCTCAATGGATTAACCATCCTAATTTTCAATTCATTGAGCATGATGTTGTCAATTCGATAGAGATTGATAATATTGATCAAATCTATCATCTTGCTTGCCCAGCTTCACCTGTGCATTATCAGTCCGATCCCATTAAAACTGCCAAAACCAACTTTTTGGGAACACTGAATATGTTGGAATTGGCAAAACAATGGAACGCAAGAATTTTGTTAGCATCAACTTCGGAAGTTTATGGTGATCCTCTAATTCACCCGCAGGTCGAAAGCTACTGGGGTAACGTCAATTGTACGGGTATTCGTAGCTGCTACGATGAGGGCAAACGCATTGCTGAGACAATAACTTTTGACTACCATCGTCAGTATCATACTGAAGTGCGCGTTGCCCGAATTTTTAACACCCATGGGGAGCGAATGTTAGAAAACGATGGACGAGTAGTTAGTAATTTTGTCGTTCAAGCACTTAAGGGAATTCCGCTCACGATTTATGGAGATGGATCGCAAACCCGCAGCTTTTGTTATGTGTCAGATCTTGTCGAAGGATTGATGCGTCTGATGAATGGAAATTATATTGGGCCAGTGAATTTGGGGAATCCTGAAGAATACACCATTCTGCAATTGGCTCAAACTATTCAACATATGATTGATCCCACAGCAGAACTAATCTTTAAGCCTTTACCTCAGGATGATCCACAACGCCGTCAACCCGACATTTCACATGCAAAGTTCTATTTTAATTGGGAGCCAAATTTCCCACTAAAAGAAGGACTCTCGAAGACGATCGCTTATTTTCGCGATCATCTAAACAGCGAGAATTTATAAATAGAAAATCCAGATCGATAGGCTTAGCCTATCGATCTGGATTTTGGCTTCCTGAACAGCAAAAAATTATTGGTAACAGAACATGCGTGTTTGTGTAATTGGAACTGGTTATGTGGGTTTAGTCACAGGTGCTTGCCTTGCCTACATTGGTCATGACGTGATTTGTGTCGATAATAACGAAGAAAAAGTTAAGTTAATGAAGTCGGGGCAATCGCCAATCCATGAGCCAGGATTACCTGAAGTCATAGCCGAGTCAATTCGTCAAGGGAAGATCGAATTTACGACAGATATTGCCGCAGGTGTTCAGCATGGTGAGATTTTATTTATTGCTGTAGGTACGCCATCTTTGGCTGATGGTCGTAGTGATATGCGCTATGTGGAAGCGGTGGCTAGAAGTATTGGCGAAAGTCTCACTGAGGGATATCGCGTAATTGTAAATAAGTCTACAGTGCCGATTGGTTCTGGTGACTGGGTTCGTATGATCGTCCTAGATGGTATGTTGGGAAAAAGTAATATTGATCAGATCCAGTTTGATGTGGTTAGCAATCCAGAATTTCTGCGTGAGGGTGTAGCTGTTTTTGATACGTTTAATCCCGATCGCATTGTCGTTGGTAGTGACAGCGATCGCGCTTTAAAATTGATGCAAGAGCTTTATGCACCAATTATCGATCGCTCTTTTGCGGAAGATAAAACTCAGCCATCTGTGCCTGTGGTAGTTACCGATTTGAACTCTGCTGAAATGATTAAGTATGCAGCAAATGCTTTTTTAGCAACCAAGATTAGCTTTGTGAATGAGGTCGCCAATATTTGCGATCGCGTTGGTGCAGATGTTAAGGAAGTTGCTCGCGGCATTGGACTAGATTCACGAATTGGTTCTAAGTTCTTGCAAGCTGGTATCGGTTGGGGTGGCTCTTGCTTTGGTAAGGATGTCTCGGCTTTGATTTATACGGCTGAAGATTATGGCTATTCTACGGAGATTCTCAAAGCTTGTGTGCGCGTAAATGAATTGCAACGGACTCTGGTTGTTGAGAAGTTGCAGCAAGCCCTGAAAATCCTCAAGGGTAAAACCATTGGTTTATTGGGAATGACTTTTAAGCCTGATACTGATGATATGAGGGATGCTCCAGCCCTGACCTTAATTGATCAACTCAGTCGTTTGGGAGCCAGAGTTAAAGCCTATGATCCGCTAGTTTCTCAATCAGGATTGCGTCAAGGCTTCTCTAATGTAATTGTGGAAACTGATTTAGAGCGTCTTGCTGATGGTTGTGATGCGGTGGTATTGGTGACTGATTGGCAAGAGTTTCTGGCGATCGACTATGCCAAGATGTATACCCTGATGGCACATCCTGTCATTATTGATGCGCGTAATTTTCTTGATGGTAAAGCTCTGAAAGCTTTGGGCTTTAAGTATATTGGCATTGGTCGATAGTAATATCGGATTAGCTCGTCAATACAGAAAATAAACAGTATAAGGAGGCGTTTGCGCCTCCTTATACTGTTTTTGCAATGATTTATAAATCCATTTCAACTGTCGCCAACTCAGCCTCTAAACTTTCAATGCTTGGTAAGACTCCTTGCAAGGAATTTGTGCAACAGCCTGTTGCACTATTTGCTCATCAGTCCATGCTGCGGCGAAAGCTCGCATATATTTCAAGTTGCGAGATGAGAATCCCTTCATTTGCCATAAGTCTTAAAAATCAAAGTAGATAAAGGGTAGTTTGTTTTCTGGGCTGAGGATGCTGACTAAAAATAGGCTAATGGGTACAAGAGATAATTTTACTTGCCAGTTTAGTTGCCACTTATTGCGATCGCATCGATAGGCGATCAGCGAAAAAATAACTAGCCCGAACATTAATAATGAGATTTGTCCCGCCGTAATACCGAGAGACTCTACATAGATTTTTACGCCAAACTGAGGATCGCTTTGATGTCCCCAGAGCCTTTGCAAAAACATATTTGTATCGGCTAAATTGGGCAATCGGAAAGGAATCCAACCCAAAAATACTACCAACTGCGTCAGTGCGATCGCAAATATCTGCATTGGCAGAGGCTTCCAGATTTTATGTAAATCTTCAAATACGCTGCAAACTTCCATCCAAAGGCGATGAACTACTAGCGCTGCACCATGCCATAGCCCCCAAATAATGAAGCCCCAGTTTGCGCCATGCCAGATCCCGACAGCCAGCATGATGATCATCAAATTTAGGCAAGTGCGCCAGAGTCCGCCGCGTGAACCACCGAGGGGAATATAGAGATAGTTTCGCATCCATGCGCCGAGAGTCATGTGCCAGCGTCGCCAAAAGTCGGAAATACTCGCGGAGAAATAGGGGAAATCAAAATTTTGGGGTAGCTTAAAGCCTAATAACAAGGCGCTGCCTCTCGCCATATCGATATAGCCGCTAAAGTCACAATAAATCTGAATGCCATAGGCGAAGAGCGCTAGCCATAGATCGACACTGCCAGCCCGTTCCGTATTCCGAAAGCTGAGATCGACTAGTCGCGCCATATTGTCGGCAACGATGCCTTTTTTAACGGCTCCAATGGCAAATAGCCAGACACCTTCGACGATATCGGGTAATACTGGACGCGATCGCGTAATTAGTTGAGGCGCAAATTCTTGATAGCGGGTAATTGGTCCCGATAATAGCTTGGCAAAAAATAACTTGTACGCGGCAAAGTCAAGAAAATTCTTGGCGGGGCTATTGCCGCGATAGGTATCGATTAGATAAGCAATTAACTCAAATACAAAAAAGCTGAGGGTAATCGGCGGCACGATATTTGTCTTTGCCCAGATCGCGAGTGAACTCCCCACTGGGAAACCCGTAATGTTGCCGATCGCAGTCGCCACAAAGGGAATGTATTTAAACCCAAATAGCAGCAGCACATTAAAAAATATGCCGACAAATAGCAGCCACTGCTTTAGGAATTTATCCCCTTTACGAATTTCCCCCCCTAACCAAAAAGTAACTGCCAACATCACCAGCAATAGCCAAACATACTGCTGTTGGATGAGTGAATAAAACCATAAGCTTGCCGTCAAAATCACTAACAAGCGTGCTTGCACATTTGGCAAGAGCCAATAAACAACCGTGGTTATGATCAGGAATTGAACATAATCAAGCGACAGAAAATCCATTTTTGCGCCAGTCACAAACTGGACAAAGTGGAAATAAAGGAAATCCATTGTTTAGGAGACTACTTCAGGTTCAGGCAGAGTGAGTATCACTGACGGATCATCAAGTGGGTCATCATCAATTGATTTGATGGGAACCCAGCTTGGTAATGCGCAGCTCGCATCTTCTACCTGTAATTGGACACAGGGAATTGTATCTGAAAGTATGGAGCTTGCCATCATTCCTGAATGAATTTCAACATGTGCCGATGCGATCGCTTCAAATATTAAGTTCTGCCCAGGAAATACGACCCGCTCGAAATACCACTGAGGCACGTCGGTAATCCGTGCAATTTGGATTTTGCTGGTGGCATTTACATAGGAGCAAACAATCTTTTTATTGTGTAAATCAGCAGGTAACGGATCAAATATGGACATAGTGTTTTTTATATAAAGTTATTTAAGCAAAAATTAACAAGAGCTTTTGGATTTAAACCCAACCTAATTTAGTCAGAAATCCAAAAATATCCCTAATTAAACCAAATAAACTCCACTGACGCATTTGGAATTAATAAAGAATACTAAATCCTGATATTCAGCCCGTGCATAAAGCTAACACTCAATATGGACTAAGGTTTGTAAATACTACTACCAACTAATGATTCAGTATTCTGAGAAATTGCTCTTACTGCCCGAAACATCCCAAATCGACAAAGCCCTGTACCGAAAGCAAGACGCATTAATAATAAGGTCGGAACCTCGCGCAATGACTTAATAAAACCAGTTATCCCAAATTTGACTAAACCTGATGGGCGGATAATTCCTTGCCAAATCGAATCAATCCAAGAAGGCAAAGTCTCAACCGTCCAGTCTGCTGTGGTTACTGCCCCTTTAGCTAAACTAGTTTCGCTAAGAATCTCCGCAAAGCCTTCGATACTGGCGAAAGCAGGATGTGACCATTGATCGAGCAGTTGCTTCATGATTAGTTTTTCGACAAAGTTAAGAGGGTTATTGCGATCGTCGCGTTGATTCCAATCGGCAACTACAAGGATGCCATCAGGTTTTAGCACTCTCAATAATTCTTTAGCAAAAACTGCCTTGTCGGGCATATGTGGCCCCGCCTCAATACACCAAACCACATCAAAACTAGCGTCAGGAAATGATAGCGCCATCGCATCATCGACCTGAAATTTGGCTTTCATTTCAGGCGGTGTGAGTTCTGTCGCTCTCTTGACCTGCTGCGGACTTATAGTCACGGCGGTAACATCAAAGCCATAGTCCCTTGCCAAAATACGGCTACTGCCGCCAATGCCACAGCCGACATCAAGTAACGTACTGCCATTAGCAACTTGATCTAAGCCGCCC
Source organism: Synechococcales cyanobacterium PMM_0003 (assembly GCA_949128015.1). GTDB lineage: Bacteria > Cyanobacteriota > Cyanobacteriia > Pseudanabaenales > Pseudanabaenaceae > Pseudanabaena. The sequence continues at coordinate 455 of CASBRC010000172.1, read as the reverse complement.
CACTTCACCATCTCTCTAACAAAATCCACCTTGGCTTCCCGAAAATCTTTGGATTGAGCGGGAGTTCCATAATGTCCGAGATGAATATGATCGCCCCAATAAAATTCTAAAAGTCCATCCTGCGTCCACTCATCATAGGAGCGAGCGACGGAGTCCGATGACTGGTAGGGACGAGATGCGATCGCATAAATTGCTACACCTAGTAACGACAAGCCTAGGGTTAGTTCTAAGATGGTTGAGAGATCCATGAATTATTAAAATTTTAATTGATATGTATAGCTTATTGATAGGGAGCATCTCATTTTGGAACATTGGATAGAGGCAAGGGGCTTAAGCCCCTTGTTCTAGGCTTTGCAAAATAGGGAATGCGCCAAAGTGAGATACAGCTTATTGATATTGGCGGCGGTGCTCCGCACCGCCACCAATATCAATAAGCTGTATACATAAGTTTACTG
>CASBRC010000171.1 GCA_949128015.1 Synechococcales cyanobacterium PMM_0003 | reverse complement strand
CGCAAACCTAAAGACCAATCTCGCGAAGAATATGATGCATTTTTGCAAGAGACAGTTTATCCAATTCTAAAAACTTGGAAAGAGCGGATCATTAATGAGAAGTTGTTAACCCCGACTTCTATTTATGGCTATTTCCCTGTACTAGCTGAAGGGAATACGGTGTATGTGTACAATCCGAAAGATCTTGATAACATCAAAGCAGCCGCGCCAATTCACTCATTTGTATTCCCTCGCCAAAAGTCATTACGCCGTCTCTGCATTGCCGATTTCTTCTCACCCAAAGAATCAGGAATTATTGATGTATTGCCTTTACAAGTCGTGACTGTCGGACACATTGCGACCGAGTTCGCTCAAGGGTTGTTTAAAGCGAATCAATACACCGATTATCTCTATTTTCATGGTCTAGCCGTACAGATGGCAGAGGCGATCGCTGAATGGACTCATACCCGCATTCGCCATGAACTAGGCTTTAGCTCAGAAGATCCTGATAATATCCGCGATATTCTTGCCCAACGCTATCACGGCTCACGCTATAGCTTCGGCTATCCTGCTTGCCCAAATATGCAGGATCAGTACAAGCTCTTGGATTTGCTAGATTCTAAGCGTGTCGATCTAGTTATGGACGAGAGTGAACAACTCTATCCTGAGCAGTCAACTACTGCTTTGATCGTGCATCATTCTATGGCTAAATATTTCAGCGCTTAACTATCACGCGCACAACTATTGAAAGTATTACAGAGAAATGAAGCAGTTTACCCTAAGTTCAAAACGATCAAGATTATTAGTGATTGGAATTACTTTATTAACAATCCTAGACACGAATTTACTTTCGTTTAACAATCCGAAGAATTTGTTTGGATTCTCGCTACAGGTAGAGGCACAAACAACGGATAGAAATGTTGATGCTAAATTGTTTATTGAAGGAGCAAGAGAAAAATATCAGCAAGGAAACTATAAAGGAGCATTGTCTGATTGTAACGAAGCTATTCGCCTCAGTCCTAATTATGCTAATGCATACAATTGTCGGGGAAACGCAAGAAGTAAGTTAGGAGATCGTCGAGGATCATTGTCTGATTATAATGAAGCCATTCGTCTTGATCCTAAATATGCTTTTGCTTTTAGAAATCGTGGATTAGCGAAGTTCAATTTAGGAGACTATCAAGGAGCATTGTCTGACTACAATAAAGCTATCTTTCTCAATCCTAAATACACGGAAGCTTATACTGGTCGCGGAAGTAGCAGATCTAATTTGGGAGATAAATATGGAGCGATTTCTGACTATACTGAAGCCATCCGTATCAGTCCTAAAGAAATAGATGCTTATATTTTGCGCGGGATTGAAAAATCTACTTTGGGAGATAGCTATGGGGCAATTGCTGATTATAGTGCGGTCATTGCACTTAATCCCCAAGATGCAAGTACTTACTCTCTACGAGCAGGTGAAAAGTTCATTATTGGAGATAAACGTGGAGCAATTATAGACTTTACCGAAGCTATTCGCTTCAATCCTAAAGATGAAAATGCTTATGTTAGTCGTGGGATTGCAAAGTCTTTTCTTGAAGATAATAATGGAGCAATCTCTGATTATACCGAAGCAATTCGTATTAATCCTAATCAAGCTCCTACCTTTTCCCAACGTGGAAATGCCAGATATAGCATTGGAGATAAATATGGAGCTATTTCTGACTATACTGAATCAATCCGTATTAATCCTAATCAAGATCTTGCTTTTTACCAACGTGGAAATGCGAGATCTAGCATTGGAGATAAAGCTGGAGCAATTGCTGACTTCACAGAAGCTATTCGACTTAAGCCTAAATATGCTGAGTCAGTGTATCTAAGCCGAGGTTTAGCAAAGGTGGCATTAGGTTATATAAAAGATGCTATAGCTGATTGGGACAAAGCTGTTCTTATTGAGCCTAAATACGCTGAAGCATACTATGCTCGTGGACTAGCTAAGTTCAATCAAGGAGACAGACAAGGTGCTTTCTATGATTGGAGCGAATCAGTTAAATTATTTGAACTGCGAGGAGCAACAAAAGAACTTGAGATCGTCCTACAATCCCTCGAAAATCTAGCTAGGTATTACAAATTACAAGAAGATATAAAAAATCTAGAGCTTGTTTTGAAACTGCTCAACCAAATCAAGTAAAAAATCCCTTGAAGAATGACGATCACCGCAGAGCGTAATATCAAGGTGCGTTAGAAATGTCTGTAATTCACAATGTCCAGAAATTTGTGGCTTGGTTTAAGTCTTTGAATGGGTTGTAGACAGTCAATTATAAATTACGGACACGAATCACAAACAACAATTTTGGATTAAATTATGCTGAAATCACTAAAAATCGAAAACTTTCGCTGCTTCCCGTTATTCGAGATGCAGAATCTTGGCAGGTTAAATCTGATTGTTGGTACTAACAACAGTGGCAAGACTTCTATTTTAGAGGCAGTTCAATTACTTCTTAATAATCCATTGATTTTTGATTTTCATATATTAGGAGAAATAATCGCTAGGAGAAGTGAATATGTTCAGGACGATAAATATCAAGATCAAAATCTAATAATTCGCCATCTTTTTCATGATCATCAAATTGGTATTGGCAGTCAACTTTTAATAACTGGTAAGGATATTATTGACAAGCAAACAGAAGTGATTATTTCAATTCAAAAAAAACAACATTCAAATACACCTACTTTGTGTATTAAATATACAGACAAATATCTTGAAAAAGGATTTGAACTTTCTCCAGATGGATCTCTATCCTTCAAATCACTACAAGATTCTAGACTAAATTTTACTGATGCATCCTCAAATATCCAATTTTTAAATTCATCTTCACTAAACACTAAAGAGGCGATCAAGTTATTTGATGAATTGGTACTAACACCAGAGGAAGATCTCGTAACACAATCGCTGCAAATAATTGAGCCTCGTATCAAACGAATTGCAATAGTTAGTTCTGGGAAGTATCGATATGAAGGTTCTCACAGTGGTTTTATCTTACAATTTTTTGATGATAATCAACGAATACCGATTGGCAGTATGGGCGATGGCATATGGCGAATATTAGGGCTGGCATTAGCAATAGTAAATGCGAAAGACGGTGTTTTATTAGTCGATGAAATTGATACGGGGCTTCACTTTACTGCTATGTCTGACATGTGGAAAATGCTGTGGGAAACTGCCAAGCGCTTGAATGTACAGATTTTTGCGACTACCCATAGCAAAGATTGCTGGACAAGTTTAGCAGATATTGCTAATCAGGAACATCCAAGTGAGGATGGAATTACAATTCATCGGATTGAGAAAGGGAAGACTAAAAGCATTGTCTTTACTGAGCGACAAATTGCGATCGCAGCCGAACATCATATAGAGGTGCGATAAGCTATGCAAGATAAAGTATTGCTTGTTGAGGGGGCTGACGAGTGTTTTGTGATCCCAGAATTAATAGAGGCTAATGGCATAAATTGGGGTTCCAAAGAAAACCCTATTGTTTTTATTCAAGATCATAAGGGCTATCGAAATTTAGTAAAACCAGATGTAATCGCCACAGAACTTCTTGCTTCTGGACTAACCGTACTTGGCATCATTATTGATGCAGATGAACAACCTAATAATCGTTGGCAGAGCATCAGGAATGCCTGCCTAAAGAGTATTCCTGATTTGCCTAAAAATCTTCCATCGGATGGATTGATTTGGAACGCTCCTAATGGAATTAAGTTTGGGATTTGGATGATGCCTGACAACAAAATGCGTGGTATGTTAGAAACCTTTTTAGCTGATATCATTCCTGAAGAAAACCAAGAAATTTGGGAATTTGCAAAGGAGTCTGTAAAAGAAGCAAAAGTAAGAGGTGCAAAGTTTACTCCAAATCACATTGATAAAGCTAATATCTATACTTGGTTAGCTTGGCAAGATCCAGCAGGGCAACAAATCACAAAAGCAGTCAAAAAGAAAACAACTTTTGATCGAACACATCCAAATGCTCAGAAATTTGTGACTTGGTTTAAGGCTTTGTATGAGTTGTAAGCGCGATCGCAAATAACCAAATAATTTTTTCGCGATCGCAAAATCTAGCCGCTAGACCTAGTAAATTTATAAATCTTATAAATATTTCTAAAATTCAATTATGACTCAAAAGATTGCTTTTCTAGGTTTGGGTGTAATGGGTAGCGCAATGTCGGCAAACCTCGTTAAACGTGGTTACTCCGTAATTGGGTGGAATCGCTCCCAAAACCGCCCTACGATCGCCACATTTACGAGTGCAGGTGGGACTCTCGCTCAATCCTTGCAAGAAGCAGTCAGCAATGCTGATGTGGTTTTTTCCTGCTTGGGCGATGTACCTGATGTCACGGAAGTACTTATTGGCGAGCATGGGGCGATCAACTTTGCCAAGGCAAACACCTTATTTATCGATACCAGTACCATCGGCAGTGACGCAGCTAAAACCATTGGTAATGCTCTGATTCATAATGGTTTGCGCTTTTTGGATGCACCGATTTCGGGTGGCGATGTCGGCGCACGCAATGGCACATTGACCTTTATGGTCGGTGGCAAGCCTGAAGATTTACAAGAATGCTTACCTTTATTTGAAGCGATGGGAAGCAATATCAAACATTGTGGGGCGATCGGTAGTGGTCAAGCCGTGAAGCTTTGCAATCAGACCCTTGTGTCTGTGTATATGCTGGCACTATGTGAAACGATGCAGATGGCAGAAAAAATGGACATCGATCCGCAGTTGGTTGTGGATGTTTGTGGTAGTGGCGCGGCTGGCTCATGGGCGCTAAAGAATCTGGGCATGAAAGTGGCGACAGGAGATTATCAAGCAGGTTTTGCAATTAAACATATGCTCAAGGATTTGCGCCTCGTTCAGGAAATTAGCCAAAAAATTGATCCATCCCAAAATTTTGCTGTAGATTTACCTGCGATCGCAATGGCTATCCAAAACTTTCAAAAAGTAAGCCAACTAGATGACGGACAAGGATCAGAGCAGGGAACACAAGCCATGATTCGCGCTTATAAGTAATCAGTAAGTGGCTAATGCGTAATTCTAATTATTTATGTTAGTTTGTATATACAAAATGTATTGTAAACCTCATGGAATTTGAATGGGATGAAAACAAAAATTGGCAAAACCAACAAAAACATGGTGTTAGCTTTGAAGAGGCAAAAGAAATTTTCTTAGGAGTAGTTTTTACTTCTATCAGTAACAAATTGGATTATGGCGAAATTAGAGAGATCAGTATTGGTGAAATTCAGGAGGTAGCGATCGCTGCTGTAGTTCACACTGATCGCAATGGGAAAGTACGCATTATTTCGGCTCGAAAGGCAACTCAAAAAGAAAGGAGAAAGTACTATGAGTATCTCGCGCAAACGTCTTGAAGAAATTCAGAATATTCCTGATGCGGATATTGATACTTCAGATATTCCTGAATTGGATGATCGCTTTTGGGAAACGGCAAAAATGGTAATGCCTATCTCGAAAAAGGCGGTTTCAATTCGATTAGATAGTGATATTTTGGATTGGTTTAAAGGTCAGGGTAAGGGCTATCAATCAGTAATTAATAATGTCCTGCGTTCTTATGTCAATCATCAACAAAAGAATTTGTAAGCTGAATAAAATCCAAAACCCAAAAAGCTGTGGCGCACGCAAAGCGTGCGCCACAGCTTTTTAGGTTTTAAGTTTAACGACTTATGGATATGCGATCGCAAAATCTTCATCGCAATTTGACGTAGACTCATAATCAGTTCGTTTGCGACATCTACAAAATTTTATGATTCAAACTCCTCCTATTCCAAAAACAGATCGCAAACTAGATCAGCCTGATGATTGGCTATACGATCGCTCAGTTTTAGGATGGATACTCGATCCGACTCTTCGTAGACAGTTGCCATTTCTATACAAAGTCTTTGGCTGGTACTGCAATTTATATTTCAATATCACAGGCAAAAGTTATCTCATTGGCGGGAGAGGATTATTTAGATTCCTATCAGGGCTTTTCTATAAAATGTCACCCGATCGCTATTTGGAAATGAAGCTATCGGGTTATCAAGTATTTCTCGATCCGCTTGATATGCGCCTCTTTCAAGTTGTTAATGAGCTAGCTAGTCAAGATACTGATACAAGGATTTTGCCACAGTTAATTTCTGAAGGCGATACTTTTCTGGATGTTGGTGCAAATCACGGTAGTTTTGCGATCGGCGCGAGCAAGCTAGTAGGAGCAAGTGGATTTGTACTAGCTGTGGAGCCACAGCCACGTCTAGCCAAAGCTTTAGGTAAATCTCTGACTGCTAATGCTTTATGTAAATTCCAAGTTTATAATCTCGCAGTTGGTGATACTGATGGGGAGATAGAACTATTAGTGCCTGTTGGTACATCAGGTTCGGCGGGAGTTTTTCCAGAGCATTCGGCAACCCATAAGTTTAATGCGCTTAAAGTTCCGATCAAGCGTTTTGATGATTTAGTGGAATGGCAAAACTTTACGGGGAAGGTACTACTGAAACTTGATGTAGAAGGTAGTGAATGTGCATTTCTTTCTGGAGCCAGCAGAATGATTAAAGCCTTAAAGCCAAAGTTAATCATTGAAGTTCATCCCACGAGTTTAAAAGCGGCAGGATCAACAGGAGCCAGACTTAAGGAATTACTACAAGAGCTAGGCTATACGAACTATATGGAAATTGATGATAGCGATCGCATTTTTGCTTTAGAAGATTTAAACACCAATATTCAACGAAATGTAGTGATGTTGATGGCATAAAATCTATGCCATTACGACAAAAAAGGAGCGCGAAGCGCTCCTTTTTGCTTTGTCCTTGCAGAGTTTCTTAGCTATTCGACAATCCCAACTAGAGTTTGAGGAATGGCGCGAGGTAAATACGGTGCAATTAAACCTGACGAATAAAGACTTCTATTTGACTGGGCAACCATACTAAAAGCTTCGCGAGCTTGTTCAGTTACTGCCACTGTTTTTACATCATAGGTTTGAGTCGCTAGCTTAGGATATAGCCCGATCGCAATAATCGGTACTAGCAAACATACAGAAATAAATACTTCGCGAGGTTTGGCATCGCTGATATATCGATCAAGATTCAACGCAGGATTGGGCTGACCGTAAAAGACTTGGCGCAAAGTTGAAAGCAGATATATCGGCGTGATAATCACCCCAACCGCCGCTAAACCGATCATCACGATCTTGAAATTAGAGGCATAAACATCACTAGTCGTAATGCTAAGGAAAATATTCAACTCACTCACAAATCCACTCATGCCAGGAAGCGCCAGAGATGCCATCGCTGCTACGGTTATGAGTGCAAAGGTTTTAGGCATAGTTTTTGCGATACCGCCCATCTCATCGATCATCAATGTATGCGTGCGATCATAAGTGACTCCCGTAAGGAAGAATAGCGCCGCCGCAATTAGTCCGTGAGAAATCATCTGTAACAACGCGCCATTTACACCGAGATCGTTGAATGAAGCAAGCCCCACCAAGATAAAGCCCATATGCGAAATCGAAGAATAGGCTAAGCGGCGTTTGAGGTTTTGCTGAGCAAAAGCTGCCATGGCCCCATAGACAATACCGACGACTCCCAAGATGGCTAACAAAGGTGCGAAGTAAACATGAGCATTAGGAAGCATTTCAATATTGAAACGGATTAATGCATACCCACCCATTTTTAGTAAAACCCCAGCCAATACCATCGACACTGGCGCAGAGGCTTCCCCATGAGCATCTGGCAACCAAGTATGTAAAGGAAAAATCGGTAACTTCACACCGAAGGCAATTAAGAAACCTGCATATGCAAGTAACTCAAATGCGATCGGATATTGCTTCATTCCCATTTCTGCCATATTAAATGTGACAGTATCGCCGTAAAATGCCATCGCTAGACCAGCGACGAGAATAAAAATCGAACCCAGTGCAGTATAGAGAATAAACTTTGTTGCGGCATACAGACGCTTCGGCCCACCCCAAATCGAAATCAGCAGATAGACGGGAATTAGTTCTAATTCCCACATAAAGAAGAATAACAGTAAGTCTTGAGCCGCAAATACACCAATCTGAGCGCTGTATAAACTCAGCATCAAGAAATAAAATAGCCGCGATTTCTTAGTAACGTTCCAACTCGCAAAAATCGCTAGAGTCGTAATTAAACCTGTCAATAATATTAACGGCATTGATAAACCATCAACCGCCAATGACCAATTCAGTCCAAGTTGAGGAATCCAAGAATAGCTTTCTGACATTTGGAGTTCTGCATCATGCAGATTGTACTGACTCCAAAAAGCGAAGATCAT
>CASBRC010000170.1 GCA_949128015.1 Synechococcales cyanobacterium PMM_0003 | reverse complement strand
TTGGTGGAGTCGAGTCGTGGTGTGCAGGGTGGATATAAATTAAAGCGATCGCCTAAAGATATATCTCTAGGCGAAATTTTATCGGCGGTTGGTGAAGACACCTCTCCTTTGCCCAGACTAAAACCACAGGAAAAATTAGCCTCTGACTGGGTAACTTTTGCACTTTGGCAAAGACTCGATCGCAAATTCAAAGATGCTTTGTATAGTATTTGCCTTGAGGATCTTTATTACGATGCTCGTAGTTGGCAAGCTGCTCAAGGACAAAGTGCGGGATTTATTATTTGATGGCTATCTACTTATTTTATTGAAACCAGAAGACTAGATAATAGAAACAACTATAAGCACAGGCTAGGGACATGAAAAAAGCCGAAAAAGGTGACTACGATTTATTTCAGCCTGCCTATCAAGCACAACAGGATTGGAATTATCTAATCGCGATGATCGCCCTAAAAATTCGGCAATCCCTTGAGCTATCGGAGATTTTGCAAACGACTGTCGATGAAGTATTCAGATTGTTGCAATGCGATCGCGTAATCCTCTATCGATTTGAACCTGATTGGAGCGGTCAGGTCGTTGTCGAGTCAGTATCTGATCCACAATGGTCATTGCTTGATCGCGTAGTAGTTGACGCTTGCTTTGAGTCATCTTGGCTCGAACCATACCAAGAATCGAAATTTGTGGCGATCGCCGATGTGGAGCAGCAGACCATAACACCTTGCCATGCCGAGTGTTTGGCTGAGTTTCAGATTAAAGCAAACTTAGTCGTTCCCGTTCTCCACGCATCCAATCTTTGGGGACTGCTAATTGCTCATAACTGCGCGGCTCCGCGACCTTGGCAACCACAAGAAATTGAGGGGCTACAGCGAATTGCGGTGGATGTGGGTATTGCCATTTATCAAGCCTCGTTATTGGAGCAGCTACAGACCGCAAAGACCGATTTAGAAGCGCAGGTATTGGTTCGCACTCAGGAAATCCAGAACGCTAATCAACAGCTTTATCAATTAGCGGCGATCGTTGAATCTTCTCAAGATGCGATCATCAGCAAAACAACCGATGGGATCATCACAAGTTGGAATCGGGCTGCCGAAGAGCTATTTGGCTATGTTGCGGAAGAGATGATTGGCTCTCATACCAAAGTGTTGATTCCGAGCGCACTTCAAGCAGATGAGGTGAAAATTTTACAATCGCTCTGTCAAGGACAAGGGGTGAATAACTATGAAACTCAAAGACTACATAAGGATGGCAGTTTGCTAGATGTGGCTTTGACGATCTCGCCAATTTTCGATAAAACTGGGCAGGTAGTTGGAGCTTCAAAAATAGCGCGTAACATTAGCAAACAGCAAGCTGCCCTACGGGAACGCAAGCAAGCTGAATTAGCCCTTCAACAAAGTGAAGGCACAACTCGCGCTTTGATTCACGCAATTCCTGATCTAATGTTTCGAGTTAATCGGCAGGGAATTTATTTAAGTTCCCCTGAAACCTCAGACTTAATAGCCTTACAAGGCGCGGAAAAGTCTCTTGGGAAAAATATGGCTGAATATCTGCCGTCAGAGGTTTACCAACGCCAAATGCAGTCCATAGAGATGGCTCTGACAACTAGACAAATTCAAGTTTATGAACATGAAATAATGATCAATGGACGGGTGCAGCAGGAAGAAGTCCGAGTTGTCCCCATTGAAGGTGTGGAAGAAGTTCTATTCATCATTCGAGATATTAGCGAACAAAAAGCTGCCCTCAAGGAGCGCGAACAAGCTGCACTAACCTTACAAAAAAGTGAAGCTACAAATCTCGCTTTGATTCGAGCAATTCCAGATTTTTTGGTGTGGATGCAGCTAGATGGGACGCAAATTACAGTGGTTAACGAGCAGTCAATTCACTGTCTCTATGCAACACATGGTATTGCTGGTAACAACATTACCGAAATTATGCCCTTAGAGATCGCTCAAGAGCGCATCCAGCTTGCCCAAATTGCGATCGCAACGGGGGAACTCCAGAAACAGGAGTATGAATTTATCGATGGCGAACAAACCTATTACGAGGAAGCACGGATAGTTCCCGTATCAAAAGACGCAGTATTGATTGTAGTTAGAGATATTAGCGAACAGCAAGCTGCCTTACAGGAACGCAAACAAGCCGAAATGCTACTCCAAGCCAGTGAATCGCGCTTTCAAAAAATCGCCTCATCCTCGCCTGGGGCGATGTATATATTGCTTACCTATGCCGATCGCTCTATTAAGTTTGAATATATCAGTGCAAGATATACAGAAATTTTTGAAATTAGCCTCGATCAGCTATTCAACAATCCATCCATCTATCTCAATGCTATCCATCCTGAAGATCGTAATGGCTATTACAAAGCTGTTGACCATAGCAGGGCAACGTTAGAACCATTTCACTACGAGTGGCGGATTATTACCCCATCTGGCAAACTCAAATGGGTACAAGCAAACTCGCGTCCAACTCAGCAAGAAAATGGGGTATTTGCTTGGCATGGTGTTTTGTTAGATATCACTATTCAGAAACAGGCTGAAGAACGATTACAAAAGAGTGAAGCATCACTACTCGAAGCCCAGAGAATTGCCAATATCGGGAATTGGGAATTTGATGTCCCACAGCAAAAAATCACTTGGTCAAAAAAACTTTTCGATATGTTTGGACTTGATCCAAATCAGCCAGAGCCTATTTATGCAGATTATCTTCAGATGATCCATTCCGATGATCGTCAACTTCTTCAAACGGTTGTAGAACAAGCGATCGCCAATGGTATTCCTTACAAAATAGACTACCGTGCAAGCTGCCCTGATGGTGTAATCCGCTACCATGAGGGTCGTGCAGAAATTATCAAAGATTCTGAAGGGAAGGTGATCAAGCTGTTAGGTATATGCCTAGATATTACCGATCGCAAACAGCTAGAACTCGATCTCAAATCTGCAAAAGCTCAGTTAGAACTGGTACTCCAAGCATCATCAGAAGGATTTTGGGACTGGAATTTAATCACAGGAGATATTTATTTTTCGCCCGAATGGAAAGCAATGATTGGCTACGAAGATCATGAGCTAGAAAATAACCATGAAATTTGGCAATCATTGATTTTTGAGGAAGATTTAGCGATCGCCTTACAACTAGTTGAAGACTACAATAGCGGCAAAATTAATCAGTTTTCCGTAACGCAACGATACCATCACAAAAATGGCTCTACTGTTTATATATTGTCTCGCGCTATTAACGAGAAAGATGAGCAAGGCAATCTCCAACGCATGATTGGTAGTCATTTAGATATAACTCAGTTAGTCGAAATACAAGAAGTCCTAAAAACCTCAAAAATGCAGTTGAGTAGTATTTTAGACAGTTCTCTCAATGGCATCATGGCTTTTCGCTCAGTGCGCGATGAACAAAATAAAATTATTGATTTTGAATGGTTGCTCAGCAACCCCACATCCTGCAAGCTCGTCGGCAGATCAGAGAGCGATCTCATTGGCAATCGGTTGCTAGTAGAAATGCCAGGCAATCGGGACGAGGGATTATTTGATCTCTATGTGCAGGTAGTGGAATCAGGAGAACCGATGCAGCGCGAATTTTACTACTGTCATGATGGTATTGATAGTTGGTTTGAAATTATTGCAGTCAAATTAGGTGATGGCTTTGCGGTAACTTTCCACGATATCACGGCAATTAAACAAGCAGAAAAGTCACTCCAATTGGCAAACCAACAACTTAGCGATCGCCTTGACGATCTCAAACAACGCAATGCCGAAATGTTGCTCTTGAGCGAGATTAGTGATTTTCTCCAAGCTTGCTTAACTGTCCAAGAAGCCTGTACCACGATTAGCAGTCTTGTAGAACCATTATTTCCCGAATGCTCTGGCAGCATTTTTATCACCAATTCGTCGCGTAACCAAGTTGAAAAAGTCGCATCTTGGGGTAATAATCCGCACTCGCAAAACGATTTTCATCCCCAAGATTGCTGGGGACTACGGCGGGGGCGCGTACATTTGGTAGGGCATAATCGCTCAGGGCTACGTTGTAATCATGTTGATGCGAATCAAAATATTGTGACGACCCTATGTATTCCGATGATTGCCCAAGGCGAAACTCTCGGATTATTTTATCTAAGTACCGAAACCACCGCCGCCTTGCTCGAATCAAACCAACAACTTGCAAAAACCGTAGCCGAACAAGTAGCTTTAGCGATCGCTAATCTAAATTTGCGCGAAACATTACAAAATCAAAGTATTCGTGACGCATTAACAGGACTCTTTAACCGCCGCTATCTCGAAGAATCTCTCATCAAAGAAGTATCTCGCGCCCAACGCAATCAACATGCGATCGGTATCGTCATGATCGATATCGACCATTTCAAAAAATTTAATGACACCTTTGGACATGATGCTGGTGACTATGTACTGCAAGCTGTAGGCGGTTTACTCAAACAAAGTATTCGCGGCTCCGATGTGGCCTGTCGCTATGGCGGCGAAGAATTAACTTTGATTTTTCCTGAACTGTCTCTGCAAGAAACGGCAATCAGGGCAGAAATGATTCGAGAGGCGATCGCGCAACTCAAACTCTCGCTCAATGGTCAATTTTTAGGAACTTTGACCGCATC
>CASBRC010000169.1 GCA_949128015.1 Synechococcales cyanobacterium PMM_0003 | reverse complement strand
TTTGTTATCCTGAAGCAGAGGAAGTTGTTTCCCGATTTGCCAAGCAAACATTTGATGTTGTAGATGAAACTTGGAATGCAGACTACAGTCAGCTATCCGTATATACAAAGGATAATCAAGCTGCTGCTAAATGGACACCTCAAAGACTGTCTTTAGCATTGAATGGAGTATTTGATACAAAAATAATGTACATTCCTACAAACACTCTAATAAGTTGCTTTGCGGCTTATTAGAGTGTTTGTAGGAGTACCGATCTCTAGAGAAGAGTTTGAAAGTTGGGGCGTTCCTAAACATTGGCTTCAAAAACACCCAGCTAAGAATTCATTATCTACAACTCCTCTTTATCTTAAATTGGCAGGTGAAGAACCAAAAAAAGGAAAAAGAAAGAGCGGATCTGTTCCAGGCGCTCTTGAGAAGGCTAAGCCTATTTTCGAGAGATTAAATAAAGACTATATTTCAGGAGCAAAAGGTAGTGATAGACCTTTTAATAAAGCTCTATGTTTAGCTTTGTCAGATCTTTTTTCAGAGGAAAAGCCAGATTTAACTTTTCATGTAGAACAGACGCATCCTTGGCTTCAATATATCAGACCTGACATACTGATAGATGTGCCTAATCAAAAATGTATATGTATTGAGATGCATTACACTGTCAGAACAGCACCCAATGTACTAGCTAAGTACATATTAGGTAAGCTAGACAACTATATGAGGCAAGTGGAGAAATTATATGATTCTGGTCAAATACCTATTCTAGAAATTACTAGATCCTTGTAATTAAGTAATTTAAATATTACTCCATCTTGTTTAGCTTGATAAATATTTAATAGGTTGTTTTAGATTATTTTACTTGTTATTGAAGTAATAGGCGATCGCGGTTTATGGGTGATGAGGGGCGATCGCAGTTTGATTTAATTAGGGTTGAAAGTGCGATCAGGTTTTAGGTTTGTGGGATGGGCGATCGCGCTTTTATTTGGTTAGATTTGAAATTGCGATCGGGTTTTGTTTTTGGCGATAGGCGATCGCGGTTTGATTTGGTTAGATTTGAAATTGCGATCGGGGTTTTGGTTTTGGAAATGGGCGACATGTTAAGATTTACCTAACAAACTAGTAGAGATTCTCTTATGACTTCCCTAGTAGAAATTAAGAGCGCGATCGCCAGCCTATCTGATGATGAAACATCAGTATTATTTTCATGGCTACAAGAGCGTGTAGATGACAATTGGGATAACCAAATAAGAATTGACGCGCAAGAAGGAAAACTAAACAAAGCTATTCAAAGAGCGCAAGCCCACATTGGTGCAAATCGCGTAAAGAAACTTGATGAAGTCATTAACAACACCTGATTTTTGGGAAGCTTACGCAGCATTACCCCCTGCTATTAAGGCACAAGCCAAAAGAACATATCAAACTTGGCTAAGCGATCGCTTTTATCCATCCTTGCACTTTAAAAAAGTTAATCAAAACCTCTGGTCTATTCGCATCAATAAAGAATATCGAGCTTTGGCTTTAAAAGAAGGAAATGATTACTATTGGTTTTGGATAGGATTGCACGATGAATACGACAGATTAATTGATGAAAATTAAGTCGGCTTTTTACAAATGGCGATCGCGCTTTGCTTTAATGAGGGTTGGGAATGCGATCGCGGTTTGATTTGATGAGAGTTGGGAAGTGGCGATCTACTGAACTACCTCAGTCATAGCTTCACGAATAATATCATCACTAACCCCATGTCGCTTAAGACTGGCAATAAACATAGATACAGTATCACCATCCAATCTCTCAAGATCCGCACGAAGTCCTTGCCCGATATAAGCGCGAACCAATGGCTGATAACCAGAAAAACCTAATAATGGTGCAACTTTCTTTAAATCTTCAATTACATCTTCAGGAATACGGATTGTCACCGTAGTCATTGGACGACTTTTATCCAACCGTTTTTTTATAGCTTCAATCTTCATAATATTCACGCTCCTTCCGCGTTGCTTTCCTTGCTGAAATAATCCGAATCACATCACTTTCACGCTCCACATAAACAACGTAAAGCAGATTCCATCGCTTATCTAAACCAATAACAGCATCTCGTTCCTCATCATTACGACTCGCATCAATAACAACCAAAAATGGATCGAAAAAAGTTTCAGTAGCTTGTTGAAACGTAACACCATCATGATTAACAGGATTAACGCGAGCCTTATCCGCGTTCCAAACGAAACTGACTCCATTTAGTACAAAATAAATATCCATGATTAATATTTTAAACAAATTGTATTTACGTTGTCAATACAATTAATCATTTTTATTTAAATACAAAAGCGATCGCGGTTTGATTTGGTTGGGGTTGGAATTGCGATCGGGGGTTTGGAATTGCGATCGGGTTTTGGAAATGGGCGATCAGATGGAAAAGGGGTATACTGGAACCCAAACAAGAAATTGATTAACTATTAAGTCCATGACCACAGATGACAATCAGTCAAGACGATTAGAAGCAGCATTGCTTGCTTTAACCCAGTCAGTTCAAGTGTTGATAGAAGAAACAAGAACTACAAATACCAATATCAATAGCCTTGTAGAACATCTTTATACACGTCGAGATGTTGTAGCTAACGATGTGTTGGACATTAAAGAAGACCTATATCAACTCAAGGAAATCGCTAGACAACAAAGTCAAACTACCGATAGATATGCAATATCAGCACAGCTTCAGGCGGAAAGCGTCAAAACTCAAGCAGAAAATATTCGACTATTGATCGAAATGGTTAACAGAAAACAAGCTTAGAGATGTTTAATTCTAAGGATAAGCGATCGCGGTTTGATTTGGTGAGGGTTGGAAATGCGATCGGGTTTAGGTTTTGTGAATGGGCGATCGCGGTTTGATTTGGTTAAGGATGGAATTGCGATCGGGGTTTTGTTTGGAATTGCGATCGCAATTCAAGCAGCAGCAAGCTCATATTGCAGAGTGATAAACTCATTAGCCCTTAGATAAGCGATCGCAAACTCACATCCATCTGAATCTGCAAACTCCACCAAATAAAAAATCTCTCTTTTATCCTCGCGAATATCCACAATCGTACCAACCAGACCAACAGGCAAAGCCCCCTTAAAGTCATACTCTGATTCCGTCAACGAGAGCCTATCTACTGGAATTGACTTTAAAATAGCGATCGTATCAAGCAACTGTGGATTTTTCATTATTTTTCTCTCTTCAAAAAAGCACTAATCAAACGAGGATAATTTGTCCCTAAGCTAATCTCCCAAATAGTCCGAAGCTCAACACCTTCCATATTAGTTATTTCCCAATCTACCTTGTACTCTTTCCCAAATGGGGTACTACTTTCCTGAACAACATCACCTTGAACTGCTGCAATTTGAATAAGCTCAAACAATCGTTCAGCATTTTGAGTCGTGATACCCAGCTTAGATTGAAATACCCTTGCCTTGTCTTTACCCTTGTCATGCTTCAGATTTAAGCAATACCCTACAATCTTCTGCATAGAGATTTCAGCCCGATCTCCATTTGGTAACTTCATAGACACAAAGTAATATGTACAAAACTCACTATAGCAAACAAACGAATAGGCGATCGCGGTTTGATTTGGTTAAGGATGGAAATGCGATCGGGGGTTGAGTTGGAATTGCGATCGCGCTTTTAGGGAAAATAACGATAAACTTCCTTACGATGTAAAACACGAACAAACGCTACAATCCCATTCTCCACAAATAGACCAACACGATAATCACCTACTCGAATCCGATAAAAACCTTCATATCCTTGAAGCACCTTAATATTGCGTATTTCCAACAGATCTTTTGCCCCTTCTACCTCTTCAACAACCTGCTGAATACGCTTTAAAACCTTGCTATCTTTGAGAGACTTCAAATCCTGTTTGAAAGTTTTTCGGAACTCAACCTGCATAATTACCGCTCAAACAACTCAAATATTTCATCATGCCCCACATTCTCGCTATCTTTGCCCTCAGCGATCGCCTTAGCCATCGCAACCTCTTCCATAGCCTCATAAAACAAATCCAGAATCCAGCCACGCTCTTGTATTAACAATTCGTGTAAGACCTCCTTGAGTAAAGGCTTTAACTCTTCTACTTGTACATTCGACATAAGTTACGACCTAATGTATTTCCTAATACTAGCCTAAATCTTTAGATGATCGCACTTTGATTTGGTTAGGGTTGAAAATGCGATCGGGGTTTTGTTTTTGGGATTTGCGATCGCGTTTTGATTTAGTTAGGTTTGGGGATGGGCGATCGGGTTGGGTATGAGCTAGCGTGTAGTGGGCATTAAAAAAGACAGTCAAACGATTATTTGGTTTTAGATTGGCTCTCATAATGGATGCGATAATTTATTTAAAGAAATATGAATTAAGTATTGAAATTAAATATTTGCGAGAGATTTAAGGATTTGTAAGACGGGGTAAAGTTCATTTTGCGATCGCCTAAACAAAGAAAAATCATCAGAAAGCTCGTATTGCTCTCCTTGCTTCTTGATAAACATAAAGTGATCGCCATTGGTTATCAGCGCATAGGTTGGTAAATCTCCATTTGGGCTTGCCATCATATAGGAAAGAGCTTGCGGCGCTGCTACCAAAAAAGAAAAACTTGAACGTTTTGCTTCAACTAATACAACCCAAATATCTTCTTTAAAAACTAAAGCATCAATCCGCCCTTTGTAAGTAATGTCATTATCTTGATCGATAATTTCGATAGATTCTTCACTGCGAAGACTAAAAGGTGCGTCAAGGAATCCCGCTAAAAATAGCAACGGTGAAACCACCAATAAATTCACCACACCCTCAGATAAAAAACCTTCGGAAACATGACGTAAGTATGACTGTTTGATACGATCAAGAGTTACCGTTTCAATCTGGGTTAATTCTTTAAAGTTGTTTTGCCATTCTGAAAAGAAATCTGGATCGTGCGATCGCAATAATCCAAATCTCGATTCTACTTCTGCAAATGATCTAATCGCCTCTGTGACAGCAATGGTAGTAGGCATAATTTACCTGAATTTCTAATGGGTTTTTCAGTTTTTATAGAATCAAAAATTAGTTCTCAAAGTCCCTACGCAAAAAATAATTTATAACAATCTGCACCCTAAACGCTGAAATATTTGAACAACCTGCTCTCTATAATTGGGTTGAATGTTGCCAGCACGTATCCAATCTAAGGAATAGCGATCGCAATCAGGTAAAGCCTCACGCAATGACATCAGTGATAGATTTAAAACACCGAACTTATCCGCTTACACAGAATAGCTAAAAATATGATTGTCATGTTCGACCTCCCCGAAACACTTATAAAGCCTTTAAGTTTAGGTTAGGCAGTACAAATTATTACAATATACTTGGAACTCAGCTTGTGGTGATCGTGTCAACCCAAACAACTTGATTTTAAAGGCTTTATATATGTGGAAATCCAGATCACTGATTTATGCTTTGCCGATCGCAATTTTGACATTTCCTTTAATTAGCTTATCGGCAGTTGCCCAAAATACTTTTGGAATAACTGGACAAGATGGCGATCGCGGTAGAGATGGGCGCAATGGTAGGGATGGTCAAGATATTAAAATTGTGCTCGATGGGAAGCCTACTACTTATGACCTCTCTGGCACGATCGGTGACGATGCTGAAGATGGGACAGCAGGGCGATCGGCAACTAGCTGTGATCAGCCCTATCGTCCTGAATATTCGTTAGTGGGAGCATCAGGTGGACGTGGTGGCGATGGCGGCAACGGTGGGCGTGGCGGCAATGGTGGTAATGCCACGATTTTTTATACTGATATTGCAGCACTTAGGCAGCTAGAAATTCGGAATGCAGGTGGCAAGGGTGGTCGAAATGGGCGTGGAGCGATCGGGGGTAAGGGCTGCGAATGTCAAGAATCAGAATGGCGGATTAAATATTGTACGTTGGAGACAGAACGCAGACCTTTTAGTGATGCTAAAGCTCCATGGGAATATCATTCCAAAGAAACTCGGCTCTGTGGTCGCTCAAGTGACGGCTGGGATTTAGATTTTAATCGCGCATACTCGAAGGTTCGTGAATATCGTAAAGATGATTGGCTCTATCGGCGTACTAATCAAGGAGTCACACAGACAGATTCTTATTCTTGTCAACGCGGACGAGATGGGGCAACCAGCGATAATGGGCGCAACGGCGTAACAGGTAACTATGGGAAAGTTACTCTAGTTCCACGATTGGACATACCTGCGGAGATGACGAGCGATCGCGCAATATTGGCAACTGCGATCGGCAAGAAAGTTGGATTGATCAAAAATATTTGGGTTGAGCGCAGTGGGCTATCACGATTACTGCGGACTAGTTCTGACGTTGCCGATACATACACCTATTTAAAAGATACGGCGCGACTATTTTATCGATTTGATTGGGCAGCCAAAGAAACATCCACAGCTTTAGGGATTGATCGCGTAGAAATTGGTGCAACGGTGAATGTTCGGAATGAGACTGCCACGATTGATTATCAATTACCAGGAACGTTGGAATATCAAGTTATTCCTGAGAATAATCTTCAAGTAGTTAAGATTACAGGCGGATTCAATCCCGATCGCGTTAAATCATTTCAATTACAAAAAATCTCAGGCGTTGGTACAGAAAACCAATTAATTCTGAGCGATCGCGGAAATGTGCGCGAATTGCTCAAAGATACAGAAATTGAGGTGCAATGCTTTAGTAAGCAATCGGCAACTGGTGTAGTCGCTAGCGATTATGTCAAACGGCGCAGTATTACTTTTAAAATTCCGCCAAAGTTACAGCCTAGCGATGGTGCGATCGTGAATGGCAATATCTACACTTTACCTGTCGGTCGTTATTGCTCACCTTGGCTAAAAGCCGATTACAACGCTGCCTATGGAATTGTGATCAATCAAACTACTAAGAGTGGTACAAAATATAATCAAAGCATCGACTCGCCCTTTGTAGTTGGTAAAAACTAATGGTTGTCAGCACTGCAATTACGGATGCGATTTATAGCTTGAACGATTTATGCGATCGCTTTAATTTGCGACAAACTAATTGCGATCGCTTTTTTAGTGAATGGCAAGAAGATTTACCAATACTAAATGAACTCGAAAAAGTAGGTGTTGCTCGGCTTAAGCAACGCTATGACTACCAAAGACTCGACGGATTATTATTAGAAGGCACAATTCAAGTCACCGTAGTTTCACCACTTTTGGAGCTAGCAGGATTTCTTGATGCTCCATATCGAATGCATTCGCCCTATGGGATTACGTTAGAGCTTGATGATTCCGAAGAAATGTTACGCGGCTTCATCGATATGCTCGTCATTCAAAAACAACTTTGGATCTTAGTAATCGAGTCAAAACGCACCAGCATTTCAGTGTTAGCCGCCATACCGCAGTTATTGGCTTATATGCTAGCAAGTCCAAATGCACAAATCTCCAAGCCGTCCTATGGGTTAGCCACTAACGGCGATGAATTTATATTCCTAAAAATGACCCATGATGATGCACCTCAGTACGATGTATCGCGAACGTTTTCACTATTTCCTAGACAACACGAACTGGGAAAAGTTCTCCAAATCCTCAAGCGATTAGGACTGGCTGTTCAAAAAGCCCCATAAAAAAGCTTAATCGGGCTAAGCCCGATTAAGCTTTTTTATGGGTTTTTGTCCCCCTTCTGTGAGATTCTGGTATCAATACAGACCATGCATAAACTGCACAAGTGCTTATGAGTTCGATTCGTGTTGTCCTAATTGAAGACCATGACCTGACCCGCATGGGCATGAAGATCGCTTTGCAACAGCAAGGAGAGCTTGTCTTTGTTGGTGAAGCTGCAACGGGTGCGGAAGGTGTTGCCCTAGTAAACAGCCAACAACCTGATGTCGCGATCGTGGATTTGGGCTTACCTGACATGGATGGCGTAGAAGTAACACGCCAAATCAAGGCGGCAGCTACTGGAGCAGGTCGCGCCACCAAAGTATTAATTCTAACTCTGACCGATAGTCAAGAAACCGTATTAGCTGCATTCGCCGCAGGTGCAGATTCTTATTGCATCAAAGATATTAGCTCAGAAAATCTGGTGCAAGCGCTGAAGTTAACGGCTGAGGGTAACTCTTGGATCGATCCTGCGATCGCAAGTATTGTTTTGCAGCAGGTACGCCGCCGCGAGGCAACCGTGGAAATTGATGCGGCTGAGGCTGATTACAAACAAGTTCTTGCCGCAACACCACTGACTGAGCGCGAGTTAGAAGTCTTGTCTGAGATTGTCAATGGCAATAGCAATGCCGAAATTGCGGAAAGGCTTTACATTACTGTTGGTACTGTAAAAACCCATGTGCGAAATATTTTGAATAAGCTATGTGCTGACGATCGCACTCAAGCTGCGGTACGCGCACTTAGAGCAGGGTTAGTAAAATAGCCCAAAAGGCGCTTTATGCTTGCGCCTTTTGGCAGTTTAGATTGATCTGAGAAACTTCGATGACAGAAAAGCTCAGCAAAAAACGTTACTCCGCCAACCTGTTTGATGTTACTCAGGACATTATTGGTGCGCTACCTCTAAAGTTGGTGGAGCAATGGCTGAACAGCGAACAAACTCATGCAGATGCGCTGCAACTCCTTGAGAGCCACAAAGTACAGGGTTATAGCGTATCTTCTGATTCAGTTGGTCTGACCAAACTTTGCCAGCAAAAGGAATTGCTAGAAATTTTGGCGATCATCAATCAACCGAAAAAGATTTTGCATGGTTACGGGAAAGCGATCGGGGGCGAAAGCGTTGGGATTTGGGCAGCAGACAATACCCAAATGTTTTATCCAGATGACCTCAGCGCCGCAACTTTAGTTTCTGCATTGCTGACTATTCAGGATGAAATCATAAAAAGTTGCCAAATCAAAATTGGCATAGGCGCTCACTATGGAAATTTTTATTCTATTAGTGGCGGTTTATATGGATCGGAAGCCGATGAGATCGAGGATATTGCCGAAAATCATACGATCGGGGGCGAAGTTTTAATCAGTCAAGCTATTTGCGATCGCTTACCCAATCATCATAACTTCAGCATTAAGAAACGCGATGATTTAGTTGCTGAAATTGGCGATATTTATCGGGTATTAGATGGCGATCGCTTATTGGGATTACAGCCCGTGGATCAACGTTATCCCATTCCCTATTCTGAAGATTTTTATGCTGATTTATTGGAATATGGAACCCGATTAACAAACCAAACTATTGATCAAGATTTTGTTCGTGATTTGACAGATAAGTATGTCCAGAACAAAGTAGTAGTCCTAATCCAGAGTAAAAATGAAGCTGTGGAAACCCATGAAGTTTCGATGTTTAATCAGCTATCATTTTCGGCTTTGATGAAAGATATAGGATTACGATTGCTGGACAAAACATCTGCATCGGAAATCAAAGTGGTTAGCTCATTAGGAATTTATGTTTTTGATGATGCGATCGCTGCCGTTAAATTTGCCAAAGCGTTTCGTCAAAAGCTTTCTAACCAAGATATCGCTTGTCGGATTGGTATTGACAAAGGACAAGTTCTAATTTCTAATCTAGCGATTGGAATTAAAGATATTGCAGGAAGCCCTGTGAATGTAGCTTCTAAAATGGCTCAGGACAAAGGTGAATTTGGGAAGTTGTATTTGAGTGCGACGATGCAAGATTTGAGCGATATGAGGGGGTTTAACGAAATTAGATACGACGTTTCTGGAGTAGAAATAACGGCTTATGAAGGGTGAAAACGATATTTTGCATAAATAGCGATGCTGATCACGCAAAGCAAAGGTGTTAACCAATCACCCCATAGGACATAGAGAGTTTTGGTATCTCTTAAATAAACTGTTTCCATATAGGTTTCATAGGTATTCACATCGGAAAGCCATATTGTGCGCCCATTGGGATCGACAAAGCCCGAATAGCCCGTATTAGTAGCTCTGACTGCCCAGCGATCGCTTTCAATTGCTCTCGCAACATCTTGGGCATGATGTTGCGCCGACATATAGGAAGCAAAGTGAGCATTATTAGAAGCAGAGAGAATTAGTCTTCCACCTGCGGCGGTTTGAAAACGGAAGGTGGCAGGATAGGCTGATTCGTAGCAAATACCAACAATGAAACGTCCCCAAGGAGTATCGACAAGTTGTTCGCTAGAGCCAGCATCCACTTCACCGCGCAATGGTGATAGACGCTTAATTAGACTTCCTAAAATCGGTTTAAAGGGAATATATTCCCCTACTGGGACAAGTCGTACTTTGTCGTATTGACCAAGAATTTTATTAGACCCATCAATCAGAAACAGACTATTAGTATAGTTATTGGGGTCTTCAGCATTGGGATTGCGCGTAGTGCCGAAGCTGCCTAGCCAGACGGGAACACGATATTTCTCGACCATGCGATCAAATTTTTCTCGCAAAGGATTGTAGTTGGGATAGAGCGAAGAAATTGCAGTTTCAGGCGTGACGATCATCTCTGCGCCTGATTTTACTAAGCTCTCATAGCCTTTAGTATAGTTATCGATCGCAATTCCCTTCCCTTCTGGTTTGACGCTTAAAGGATTTGAGATATTGCCCTGAATGATTCCTGCTTTGATCGCCTGTCCATTGCTACTAATCATCCGATCGCCTTGCATTTCCCATGCACCATAACTTGCGATCGCAATTAATAGAGAAATCGTTGCGATCGCATAGCGTCGCCTTTCATTCCCATCTCTATGTAATAAAGTTTCGGCTAATAATCCATTAATTGCGACAATTGCCGCAGTCATCGTTTGCTGTCCAGAGAGACGACTAATCTGCAACAGCAATAAATCATGGGGACTCTGGGTATAGCCCAAGGCTGTCCAATAGAGAGGTCCCCAACTCCAAACTATTTCTAATCCACTAAACATCGCGCATGCCATAATTACCCGACTGGTTACATTTAACCTCTGCGTGAGCAATGACATTCCCCCAGCCCACAAGCCCGATAATACGGCTCCCCAAGCCGTAATCAATACCCAAACCAATGTGGCAATCCAAAAACTCGTCCACCAAGGCACTCCCATCCATTCCATTGGATGTACAGTCGTAATCCAAAATAGGGCCATCCCGTGATAACAAAATCCCCACATTGCCCCCATGGCGATCGCCTCTTTAACTTTTAGCTTCTGAGCAAGCATCCAGAGAGGAATCAGAGCAATCCACGCTAGCCACCATTGACTAAACGGATCGGGAGTTAGTCCCATCAGCACACCACCAAGAGCCGCAAATAGGAAGTTTCGCAAATTTCGCATAGATAAAGTCAAATAGTTTTTGTATTATAGCTACGCTCCAGTTAGTCAAGGCAAATCAAAACCAAAAATAAGAAGCTGCGCTATGCACCGCTTCTCATTTTTGGTTTTTACTGAGTTGCGATCGCAGTTTTGCTAAAATCCGATCAGAAGACTTTCAGAAGATTATGGATTTGATTAAGCATAGACCAAGAAAATCTCTTGACTATCGCACGCCTCATGAAATATTCTTTGGGGCATCAGAACCTGTTGCACTTCAAATTTGAATTGGCGAAACTCTGTTAGCATAATGATAAGTCACTGCAAGGAATTGAGTATGGGACAACATGATGTGCCTTTGGTTGTTATTTATCCTGCATCAAATGGAAAGTAACGTCCAGCGTTTGGTGTGATGAAAGGAAGTGGAGAAGTTTTGGGAGATATTGTTATCCCCGTCTAAATTAAGAATAATTTATGAGTAAATCTTTATTAATAGGAGATTGAATAATGAAAGCTAGTGAGATTTCGAGACGAGGCTATAACGCATTGATTCAAGAATTGGACTATGCAGGGGCTGGGAGATTTTTGTTGCGGTTTGAGTCTGGTACTGGTGACTATACAAAGGAGCGTCATCAGTGGCTAGATCCATTGACAATGGAAGATTTTAGGTCTTTTGTCCGACAAAAAAAGAGATAAAAAATAATATCCAACAGGCGATCGCAAACTCAAGTAATGAGATTTGGCTTAGTCCGATTAGCATCTGGGAGTCGGCGATCCTTGCTGAGAAAGGAAGGATATCTTTGCAACCCGATACGAGTACTTGGGTAAGTTTAGCGCTAAAAAATTTGGAGACTCGTGAAGCTGTTCTAAACAATGAAATTGCGCTATTGAGTCGTCAGATTGATTTACCTCATCAAGATCCTGCGGATCGCTTTATAGCGGCTACTGCCGTTTTCTATCAGCTAACTTTAGCAACGGTTGATTCCAATCTTACGAGTTCTTCTTGGCTAAAAACAGTTAGTTAAAGGCTCTATTTACTTTCTAGTGAATAACAAAAGAGTTTGAATCACGGATTAAATGGATTATTTGATTTCACGGATTTTAATTTTTCTATTCGCAACCTTATCGATTCCTTTATTTATCAATATTTCTGTGTCATCCCTAAATCCGTCTAATCCGTGATTCAGACTGCTGATTATGTCGTAGCCAAATGTCTGTTTACAAATCTTAATAGAGGTGTGAAAGC
>CASBRC010000168.1 GCA_949128015.1 Synechococcales cyanobacterium PMM_0003 | reverse complement strand
GCCATGAGCGATCAACAAATTAACCAAACTGCGTTTAAAGACGTAACGGCTGGCGGTAATATTACCGCCAGCCGTTACGTCTTTAAACGCAGTTTGGTTAATTTGTTGATCGCTCATGGCTTACCTCCTGCAAATTAGCAACAGCGATATGCGTCAAATAAAACTCCTCTCCTTCCGAATCGCGCAAGGCATCCAGATAAGCATCAATCCCACGCGATTTTGGCAACTCATCCATATCCGCCAAATGCAAAACCAACGCCGATCGCATCAGGGCTGTAGTTGC
This sequence comes from Synechococcales cyanobacterium PMM_0003, assembly GCA_949128015.1. Classification (GTDB taxonomy): domain Bacteria; phylum Cyanobacteriota; class Cyanobacteriia; order Pseudanabaenales; family Pseudanabaenaceae; genus Pseudanabaena. The sequence goes on along the minus strand of CASBRC010000168.1, from coordinate 3,608 downwards.
TTCTAAAGTCTCACCCGTCGCGATACATCCCACCACATCAGGCGAATATGCCGAAAACCCAGTGTCACTTTTTTCCAAGACGATTAAATATTGGTCGATCATTTTAAACCTGCCTGTCTGAGAATACTTGCCAGCGTCCCTTTGCGTATTAATTAAATCGCGGATTTTTGTCGTCATAGATTTGATATTACCGATCGCCATCCAATACTAGTCCGATCGCCTTGTCAATAATTACAGCGCGATCAACCATCGTCGCTAGTTGCGTGACCGTATAGCAACCGCCAAAAGCTTCTGCCGCCGCGCCAGACATAGCAACCCTATAGGCATCCGCCACCGCCTCTCTCAACTCTTCTATCGAAAGATAAGCACCTCCAGCCTTCCGCCTGCGATTAGTTTTCTGAATCTCGTACACCGCATTTTCAATCGAAGCATCCCACGATCTTGTTGTCTTTTCTTCGGCTTGACGCTTAATTAAATGAAGAAGGAGAATCTTCGCAAAACTAGAAATCTTATTCAGTTTGTCATCTTTGCTCATTTCCGTCATCTCCTCCACCAATAGCAAAGCATCAAAAATATTGCCACCAACGAGCAATTCCTTAAGTTCTAATAGTTCTTCCATATCCTTAATCTCCAGCCTCGCAGTCTAATCTACATTTTGATCGATCTTAAAAACAGCATCACCAATAGCATTTATTTTTCTCGCGCCAATCTGCTCCACGCGATCACCAGAAGCTTTTTGCTTAATTTCTGCCGCCACCCGATTTGCAGTCACATCCTCCAAACCAATCTGTTTGATTTGCCCTGCATTAATTTCCTTCGCTAACTTTTGAAGCAAAGCCGCAAAGGTTTCATCTTCATCCAACATCACATCGAGATTTTTGGTAATTGTATCAATGGCACTGCGATCGCCAGACTCCAACTTTACCAAAGCCTCATCAACCTTGGCAGACTTACCCTGTAACCTATTTTTGATTTGCTGCCATAACTCAGCAATCTTTGCGATCGCCTCAGTCGTAAATTTCTTAGCGAGTTCTCCCGCACTTGACTCCACAAACTTTTGAACAGCCAAACCTACCAGTATTGAAGCGGTTATGGGATCTGACATAACTGTATTTTTATAACTTGGATGAAATTAATCATAACATTACAAAATAACGAAACAGAAAAGCGATTTTTTAAATATAGCGATTCTTCATCAGTAACAGAATCTAAAATATCCAAGACTTCCGATGCACTAATATTATTGCGATCGCGATTCTAGTAACTCGTAAACAAAAACATACTGGCAAGTGACTCGATCTCAAATTTTTAACTATAAAAAGCAAACCCCAAAAAAGCTGTGGCATACGCGGTGTAAGCACCATAGGTCTTTGGGGATTTAGAACAGTCTAGAAGTTAACAGCAAAAGCGATAAACCTAATAAAACTAAGATCGAACTGCCGATATTATTCCAAAATTGATGATAGCTGGTGAGAGATGCTCGTTGTTTAGGGCGATCTTCCATGATCGGTTGCAATGTCGATAAATCGATAATTGGGAACTTACCGCGCCGAAACCAACCTGTCGCAATTACGGAGCGATCGCAAAGCATTTCTAGATTTTTAATTGTATTTGAAGGATCAATAATCCATTGACGGAAATTGGGAATGTAGTTGAGGAATGCTAAACCACCTTGATCTTCTAAACGTACAGCATAGCCAAGATAAAACTCATCCGTGCCATAGCCGAGCAATTCTCCAGGAATTTGTACAGGCGCACCTTGGACATAACTGGCATAGGGATCGATTAAGAGACTCACCAAATCTGTATCATCAACACGGCGAAAATCGGGATAGCGCAAACTGCCTTGCAGCATAAATCCTAAGCCTAAGCCAATCATCACTAGACTCAGTAATAACCATCCGTTATACAGTTGCGATAGCAAAGTAGCGGCAATTACTGCGATCGCAACACCGACAACTGGAGAAACTTGGATTAATAAATCGCGCCAAAAGTTTTGATATAGACGTTTTTTATTGAGTTTTTTCCCTTCCTTTAGAAGTTCTGCAAAGTCATACTCAGTTAAGAGTCCCAATTGTCTGGAATATCCCGATAGAAACTTCAAACGCTTTCCAACTAAGGGATGAGTAGAATGTAGCTCTAGCCAACGCCGCCAAGGATTGAATAGCTCCCATAGAAATACGCGATAGGGATCTTGATCGGTTTGTCCAACATGGGCGATTTCCATTGCTAAGCCGATCGCAGTCATCGTTTGGCGATCGCAAATACCGATCGCTCTGGTTGATTCTAAAAGTCGATTGGTGGGCATCGCTGGTTGGTTGTAGGGCAACATTTGTCGCGCCATTTTCGGTAGCGCACGGGCTAAGGCGTTGGGATTTCCTGTAATTTCGGCGGCAAAGCGATCGCTGACGATCGTACTTGATTGAGAGAGCCAAACTAACAAATAATTGCTAAGGGAATAGAGAACATTAGCAAAGGTCGCGGCAACTTGCCAGAGTTGCTTGGCACTTTTGGCGCGATAACTTTGGCGACTCAGTAAAACGTAAATGTAATACAGAACTTGAACAGGCGCAGAAACAAAGGTCAATACTGCAAAACTCTTATTCTGGATTCTGCCTAGTTGATAAGCATAAACTGCGGCAATTTCATCGTCATCTAGACATTCAAACAAGCCCCGACTCACCACAATTCGCGCCGAGTTAGAAATAACGCCATAGGTAAAAGCCACAGGTGCATCGTCTTCAATCCATCCCAATCGCGGCACAAATATATTGTATTTCTCACAAAAATTCTCAATAATTTCCACTGATTCAGGACTCTTCTCGTCTAAATCTGCCAAGGTAATCCATTGGATACGGTGGTATTGCTTTTGCGTAATATCGATAATCCAAGGCGACATGAAAAACAGCAAAGTACTGAATACAGCCGCAAAAATTGCTGTTATTTTTATCCAAGCTTCGGAAAAGAAGTCTGTAAAAATTCGGGAAATTCCATAACTAATTAAAAACTGCAAACCAATAATTGCAAAGATCGTCAACACGATCGCGGCAATGAGGGAATATGTATAGCGAGAAGGAAGGGATAAGGTAACGTCTTTTTTGCGATAGCGGCGAGGATCGGACTTGATCACTGAGGCGACATCTTCATTGCGCCTGATCCGATCGTCGGGCGGCGCGTCCAGAAGGATCCGAAGAGTTACTAAGGATTTTTGCGCCCATTTTTGTAACTGTGGGTCAGAATGTGATTCTAGCTGCTCACAAATTGCGATCGCTTTATCGGCGCGTCCTATTTTTTTATAGGCTGAAACTAGCCAAATCTGCGCTTGCACATAGTTTTTAGAAGTTTGATCAGTACTTTCTTGGCAGTATTCAGTCAAGATTGCGATCGCCTCTGTGTAATGCTTTCGCAGCAGGGCTGCTTTGCCAGCTTTTAGTGACATCGTTTCGCCTCACTCTCGCAACGTTAGAACTTATTTTGACACTTATGGGACTAAATATAGCTGTTACCAAAGCCAAAAGATGAGAGACGGCGCTTCGCGCCGCCTCTCATCTTTTGGCTTTGGCTTTACAAAGCTTATATGAAACCAATTTTGGGGTTTGCAGCGCCCG
>CASBRC010000167.1 GCA_949128015.1 Synechococcales cyanobacterium PMM_0003 | reverse complement strand
CGCGGAGCGTGCGCTACATCTACATTTTAGGGCGATCGCAAAAAAGAAGCTATGCGATGCATAGCTTCTTTTTTTTTAACTCCCCAGGCGGGATTCGAACCTGCGACCGATCGGTTAACAGCCGATTGCTCTACCACTGAGCTACTGAGGATTGTAGCGGCTTTGCTGAATTAATAACTTCAGCGTTACTAACTATAGCGTATAAAGGTGGCGATCGCGCAAGCTTTTTTGAAATTTTCTTTAAAATTTTTTTGAAAAAGCTTTAAAGCCTTACTGGTATAGATTTTTAAGGTCAAAAAAATATTCCTTCGCGCCGTGATTTTGCTAATTTTTGGGCTTAGCGCTAAGAGAAGTTGTCATCGAGCCAGCCACAACTGCGATCGCACCCAGCCATCCCAAAAAGCTCAATGGTGAAGGTGACAATAATTGCGGCACAAAATTTGGCAAGATTGCCGAAGCGGCGAGAGTAACTATTGGCGCAAGGGTGAGGATTACACTTACTCGTGAGGCTTCCCAATGCTCAAGGGCAGCAGCAAATGCACCGTAAGCAATCAAAGTATTCAAAGCGCAAAATATGAGGGCAGCGAGATGCGAGCCTGATAGAGTCAGCAACTTCTCAGGGTGGGCGGTTGGCGCAAACAAAGTAGCGGCACTGAGGTATAAACAGAGCAATACTGAAGTAGAAGGCAGATTTAGTAATAATTGCTTTTGGGCAAGTCCATAAAAAGCCCAAACGATCGAACCAAGTACGAGTAAAACATTGCCCCACATGTAGCTATCAATAGTGGTAACTAGCGATCGCAATTGCTCATGGGAAAACAGTACCAATCCACAGATGAGGACAGCTACGCCGCCCCATTGCCGATAGTTGTATTTCTCCTTAAAAATGATTAATGATGCTATCCCCATCATTACAGGAGCTATCTGGGTGAGGACTTGAGCATTATTTGCTGAGGTTTTGCCCAAGCCGATTAAAAACAAAATATAGTTCAGCGATAAGCCCGCTACGGCGATCAGGAATACTTGCCATGAGACTTTTCGCAATTGTTGCCATGTTGGTAATTGCCGACGCACAGCTAGATACCCGCCCAATAAAATCCCTGCGACTGTAAACCGAAACCAAGTCACGGTAAAAGGATCTAGCTCTTGGAGGACGATCTTGAGTGCGATCGCCAAAAATCCCCATAGCAAAACCGTAAGTAACGATAGCGCTAACCCTAAACGCGATCGCCCAGAAACTTGATGTAGAGGCATTAAAGTTTTATATTTGTAAATTAATCAAGAAGGGGTGCAAAGCACCCCTTCTTGATTTTAAGCAAACATTTCGACACTGGAGGAGTAAATCGGCTCAACATGAATAGCAATAATGCGCTTAGGACGAACTAGCAAAATTTCATTTAATTCCGCTCTTACAGGAATTGGCATGAGATCATCTTCATTTGCCTTTGGTTTAAATTGCGATGCATACCAAGTTTTGACTTCTTCGATGGTCATAAATTTTGTTGTGACTTCTTGTCCGCCTTCTAGCTTCAAATGCACAATATATTCGTTAGGTTTTCTGGGTTCTCTCGCCATCTCGATTTGCTCCGTCTAAATCTCACGTAATCATGCTGAATTATATAGCAACCGTCAAGAAGGTTACGACATAAAACCCAAAAAGCAAAGGCGGCACGAAGTGCCGCCTTTGCTTTTTGGGTTTTGAGTGGAGGGGATTGTCACTGCGATAATATTGATGGTCAAAACTAAATGCTCTTTTAAAAATTATGCTTTGGACAGCGCTTTGCGCTGTTATCAAACCCAGAGAAGATTTTGAAAGTGCCGCTTCGAGGCACTTTCAAAATCTTCTAGGTTTTAAGGCTTTTAAAAAAAGTATTTGCACATTAAAAAAGGAATCCAGAGTGAAAATTCATAAGTGGGCGATCGCCATATTATTGTGGGGTTTCCTGTTTAGGGCTGTATGCGCCACCTATCTCAATATCGGCTTTGACGAAGCTTACTATTATCTCTACACCCAAAATCTCAACTTAAGCTATTTCGATCACCCGCCACTAGTTACCTTTACGGCTGGGCTTGGAGTCTGGATAACGGGTGCAGTTACGCCTTTTACACTAAGGATAGGCGGCGTTTTACTTTATACAGGGACATTAATCTTCTCTTATCTCGCCAGTAGAAAATTATTTGGCGATCGCACTGCCACTTTAACTCTTGCCATCCTGACCACTATTCCTGTTTTTCAGATTGCATTTGGTATCCTGACGCTGCCTGACAATGCCTTGATGTTTTTCTGGGCTGCTTGTTTGTGGGTTGCTGCTGAAGAATTTTTTCCGTCCGATCAGAATAATAAATATCAGCCAACCTATCGACTGGCGATCATTGGTTTATGCGTTGGACTCGCCTTTCTCGGTAAATATCATGGGGCGCTACTTGGTGGAGGACTAGTGCTATTTTGCTTGCTCAGTCGCCGCCATCGGAGCGCTTTGGTTTCAGTGTGGACTGTAGCTGCGATCGCAATATTTGCGATCGCAATTTCTCCAGTGTTGCTATGGAATTTCCAGCATGAATGGGCCTCATTTCGATTTCAAAGTGGACGAGCAGTGCCATCACAGGGATACAACTTAGAGCGATTGCTGGTGACGATCTTATTGGCGCTGCTCTATCTTTTCCCTACTTTTGGGGTTCCTCTATGGTGGACAAGTTTTCGCACTTTGGGGGGATTGTTGCAAGCAAATAAAGATCAAGATACATATCAAGAAAATGCGATCGCTGAAAATCTAGCTGAAGATCTACTTCACAACAAGCAATTACTAATTCTCTGCGTATCAATGCCGATTTTCTTTGGATTTACTTTTATGGGCGGATTTATTCAAATCCTGCCCTCTTGGCATATGCCAGGATTTTTTGGTGCAACCCTCTTATTAGGCGAAAGAGCCGCACAGGTGCAATTAAAGCGTCCCAAATTTATTCGTAATTGGCTCTGGGGATCAGGCGTGGTGATTTTGCCACTTTTGCTGATTGGCTTACTCCATGTGCATTGGGGTATTGCACAAAAAGGTGGTGATAATGCGATCGCAGGTGGTTTCTGGGAAGCCAAAGATGATCCGTCCACTCAAATGATTGACATCGAGCAGTTGCGCCAAGCTTTTGTTGATTCGCCAATGCTGAAAGCAGAATTACAAAAAGCAGATTTTATATTTAGCAATAATTTCTTCGTAGCAGGACAAGTAGGCATGGCGATCGAGCCATTAGGAAAGAAAATTACTTGCTTTGATGAAGATTTGCGCGGCTTTGCCTATTGGAGTAAAGCCCAAGATTTTGTCGGTAAGACTTCGCTCTATATCACGTCGGAGCAATTTATTAAAGATGAACGGTTTCCACAACCCTTAGATAAGTACAAAGGCTATTTTCAATCTCTAGAAAAAATTGCCGATATTCCCATTAAGCGCGGTGGGCAAGCAGTCCAAATTTTTCCAGTCTATCGAGCTTCACCAATGTTAAAACCTTATCCACGCCCATATGGCTAAAGATAAGGGCATTGCTAAGACCCTCACCCCTAGCCCCTCTCCCGCAGGCTACCGTGTACATACAAGTCCAAATCACCATAAATGCCCTGCAATAAATTGCGGGCTAAAAGCTAAAACCCGTTGAAACGGGTTAAAAGCATATCAAAAACAATATTTTATTCAGTCAGTTTCAACTGACTTTAGCTTTGAGCCAAGAACTTTAGTTCTTGGTAACTTGTGTGTACACGGTAGCTCCCGCAGGAGAGAGGAACAAGAAAATAACTGGGTTTTGCTCCTCTTCTCCTGCGGGAGAAGGGGTTAGGGGATGAGGGCAGATCTTCGCTCTGCGTAACATCAGTGAGTAAAAGGAAAAATTAATGTGACTTAGAACCTTGCAGCTCATTGAGCTGAATATTTTGGCTACGGATGCGACGTGATAGCAAACGAATAATATTTACCGCAATATCAGGAGTTTCATCGATCGCCTCATATAGTTGTTGCTGCGTCAGCACTAGACAATCACAACCAGAAATCGCCGTCACCGAAGCCGATCGTGGCTCTGCATCAAACAATGACATTTCGCCAAAACAACTACCTTTGTCTAAAATCGCCAGATCCTGATCTGCCAAATGCACCCGTACCCGACCCGCAACCACAATATATAGCGATCGCCCCTCTTGTCCTTGAGCGAAAATTATTTTGCCCGATGGATAGGAAACCTCATTCATGATCGAAGCTAGACGCACTAAGAAGTCATCGCGCAATTCCTTGAAGATTGGAACTCCGCGTACTAATAGCAATCGATCAATACTGGTTAACATCGCCTAAGACTCCCCATACCCATTTGCTTTGCCGCTCATTCGGGCTTTTATCTCAGTATCTATATCTGTACTCTCATGCAAATTATCACTTAGATTTAGGGTATTTTTGCCATTATTTTGAAAGTAATAGGAAATCGCCCTTGCTTGAGCAAGCACTAAAGAATCGCGATCCTTTAGCAAATGTGGCAAAACCTTGACTAGCGATCGCGGCGAAGCAACTTGCAGATATGAAATAACCGATTCCCTGACAAAGCCTGTAGGATGTTCTAGACATTTCAGCATTGCATCCGCAGGCACTCGCCAGAATTGGGTACGGGCTACATGAAAGCAGCAAGCTAATGTCCAATCTGATAGGCAATAGCGTAAATCTACAAGTTGTTGTAATCGGTCAGATGGTGAAAGAGGCTCATAAGCATGAAGGTTGGCAAGAACACTTAATTTTTCGGCAATCGAGCGATTGTCAACCACTGACAAAATAATTTGCTTAACACTCAAGTCAACCGTATTATCTAAAATTTCCATGCCACGAGCAAGACTGCTCTTAGAATCAGACAAAATATTAAAGGCAGCCGCCTGAATTGCTGATGCTGAATAAAGTAATTTCATCATTAAAAAAATTCGTTCTAAGCTATTAATTGCTTCATTCTGCAAAGAATCGATCAATAGTCCAGCTTCTGTAGTTGAAAGCTGATCTACTGACAGATCGACAACTCCTGCCCAAGCCTCTGTCATCACTCCCAACTCTTGAATCACCATTTTCTCAATGCCACTTCGACCCATCAGTTCAAGGATCGCTTCAATGCCCTGCTCTTGAGGAATCCGAATTAAAGTACGCAGGATTTGTCGCCGATGTTTACCCCAAGATTTAGGCAAATTATTGGCAAGTACTGAAATTGAAGTCTGAGAGCCAATTTCCCCCAAAATGTCCCAAGCAAGTATGCGTACATTATCAGGACTGCGATCGCTATAGGCTAGCTCTAGCAAAGCTGCGATCGCATCATCACCAAGAGTCACTAGAGCCTCATGAGCAGCTTTGCGCGTCGCTTTATAATGTAAACCACGAATAATCGATGGAAAATATTCACTAGCACGGGTGGCTGCGATCGCTCTCAGTAATGCACAACGAACTTCAATCGAAGGATCTTGCAATAACTGCGGTACATAAAAACGTAAAGACTGCATAAAGGCGGCTTCTGCCAAAGCCCGACAGCCCAGTACCCTTTCAGGCTGCGACGAACTCGTAATCATATGCCGCAGAGTATTAGTCGCCTCAGCAACCTGTGACGAAGCCCCCAAACGCATCATCAAAGCTACAGCCGTACCACGAATAATTGGATTTTGTTCTGGCCCCAGATATTTTCGCAAGCCATCAATATCGCGATTTTTTTCATCAGCCAACAATACATAGCGTAAGCACAAAGCCTGCACTTGAGGCGATGCGTTTGGCGATTGCATCACTTCACGGATATATGGCAAATACCTAGGCTCAGGATTTTCCAACATTGCTTCAAGACTTTGAGCCTGTAAGTCTGGTGTCATCTGAGATAGCATCGGTGCAAGCGCTTCACCTACAGCCTGAGGTGCAATTTTTGTTAGCAGGTCGATACAAGCTGATTGTTCTGTCTGGGTCTCAGCTCTTGCCATCGATTCTGATACGGCTCGACGGACTTCGCGAGTATCTACAGTTGATAGGCTCAGTTGACCACGCTCCACACTCTGGATCAAAAGCTCCAGATAGCCACGCCGCAACAACCAAATTATTGCCACCCAAACAAAAGCGACAAAGACAATTACTGCGGCAAACCAATGAGCGGAAATAGTATCACTGATATTATTGCGTCTAAAGATTTCACTTACAACCCAAATCAGCACCCCAGCACCACCTGTTGCTAAAGGATCGGCGATGCCTCTGACAAAGGATTGGATCTGGCTCCGAATCATATCTGGAACAGCCTGAAACAGTGTGGGCGCAGTCGCTGCCACAATCGTAAACCGAAATAGTTCATCAAAAAATTTCAGCACCACAAAGCCCGCTAGCAAACCGAATGGCGCAAAACCTGCGAGCGTGCCTGTAATAATGATGCCAATAGGTGGCATTAGCACCGCAAAAAACACCCCAATTCGTTCGATAATCCGACTAGAGCCAAAAAGCTGTAGGGCAAGCTTAAAGACTCCCATAATCCCCCCAAAAATCCCCAAAAAGCTACCAATCGCCTCTTCAGTTTTAAGATGAATTTCCAGTTGTGATTGATACTGATACTCAATCATAAAAAATAAAATTTGGGCAGCAATAAAAAAGCCAAACAAGAGCCAGACATACTTGCGGAGGTTGCCCTTTAAAGCCCGAGTGGACATCTCTTTGTCTTCTTCGCTGTTATAGACAGAGTTGGGAAAGGCTTGTTTATATCGTGTACTTAGGTAAAACAGGACACACGAGCCAATCAATAACATTACACAAGTAGCAAGGGGCATATTTGCCGCGCCTCCACCCCAAGCTACTAAAAAGGGATAGGAAAAACCACCCACAATCTCAGCGACAATAATCCCTGTACTAATTAAGGGAAAAGCTCGTTTAATTTCCCGAATATTAAATAACTGGTTGGCTGCAATATCATTATTAATATTACTAAGTACGTAAATGGCTTCAACCCAAAGTCGGATTCCAAAAACGGCTGCCATATACATGAATGTGCCTTTGTTCATTAGCCCCATCCACGCAAATGGTAGTGGCAAGGCTAACAGGCAGGAGATCCCTAGCATCACCCAACGTAGGGGAAATAGTTTTTGCAACCATGAGTAAAAAACACCAAAAGCAGTCACCACAAAGGCGGTAGCAATATATACCCAAGTTAACTTTTCGGCTGTATAGGCTTCCAGAAATAAGGTGGAGCTAGAATACTCAAGCCAAACCGCTCCGATCGATGTTGCACCGTAAAATAAAAACATCAAAAACGTGCGTTCAGCTTCGTCTGGTCGCAGGTTGACGATTTTTAAGAATCGACGCATCGAAGAGTTAGAGTTGGGAATGACAGGTGCATTCGGTGCATTCATCAGGGCGTATTCATAGATAATGGCGATCGTTTGACGATATGGTACTACAAGAACGCAAATCTGCAATGACAGCAATTCCGACAATTACTTCAATCTCGCAAGGACATCTCAATATTTGGGAAACTTGTCAGCGCAAATATCAATATAGTTTTTTAGAGGATTTGAGTTTACCTGAAGCTGATTTGCAACTCACAGAAAAGTTGCTGCTAGGGTCGCATTTCCACTTGCTGATGCAGCAAAAAGAGCTAGGGCTAGATGTGTTGCCACTAGCAAATAGTGATCTGAACTTGCAATTATGGTTATCAGCTTTTGAAAACCAACCACCAGAGATGATTGATGGCGATCGCCTCTGTGAACATCGGCGCACATTAGAAATGTCAATCGAAAGGCCAGTCGAAATGCCAGTCGAAATGTCAACGCATCATAGTCAGAATCATGATCGCGGTCAAGGGCATTTTGTCTTAACGACAATTTATGACTTTTTGATTTTGGGCGATCGCAAAGCTCAAATCCTTGATTGGAAAACCCATCAAGTTGCGATCGCATTTGACAAGTTAAGACACAATTGGCAAACTCGCCTCTATTTATATGTATTAGCCAAAACCACGAGTTATAAACCTGAGCAATTATCGATGACCTATTGGTTTGCTAATACTGCCGAATCAGTGATTATTGATTATTCGCAGGTAGAGCAAGATCAAACTGAAAAAAAATTGCAGCAAATTTTAAAGGCGATTGCCCAAGCTCAAAACTATCCAAAATTAGTGATTGATAGTCCTGATTGTAAATATTGCGAGTTTCGCGATCGCTGCGATCGGGGCAATATATCAATTAGTTCTTCACCTAGCAATATCGCCGATATTCCCGAAATTATAGTTTGACCATCAAGCAATTTATGGCAGCCTTTATGTATTGCTACAAGGTTGTTATGCTTCAAGTTCTCGTGATTTTCATCAACGCGATTGATTTATAACTCTCTTATTAGAGATAATTTTTATTGACCAGTAAAATTTGGATATCGTCGTGTTACCATACGAAAGCGTCAAAAACGCAACGGGATGTAGCGCAGCTTGGTAGCGCACCACTTTGGGGTAGTGGGGGTCTTGGGTTCAAATCCCAACATTCCGATTTTACAAAAAAGCAGAAAGATTGCAAGGCAATCTTTCTGCTTTTTTATACAAATAGTAGACTCATTACCCCCCACGGAACTAGTCTTATATTTCGAGATTTGATTTCTGACAATGATAGCCATTTTGCCGCAAATTCTGTCTTACAGCAAATCCCGAACAAACTCACCACTAGATTTTTTGTAAAAGCCCCGCTTCGCGGGGCTTTTACAAAAATCTGGGTTTGGTTTGATTGCAATCTGCTGTAATATCACTTTCATAGCAAGTTAATGTGACCTACATCACAAATTATCACGATTAACATCATAAGGAACAATAGCTTGGGATCACCGTCTGGACATGTACAGAAAGCGATACTAGGTATCTAAAAAAATCCTTTAACACCTTACTAAATCATGATCCTCAATTCATTAAGTGAAGCCCGTCCCATTGAAGTTATAACCCTAGGTGGCAGAGAGAAAGGGATTGTGTTTTTAGGAAAAACTTTTGTTGCCGATAAATCTTATACCAGCTTAGATGAAGCGATCGCAGCATCTAGGAAAGATCTAGATCTGGGTGTTGCTATAGTCATCACACCTGATGCACAACAATTTCGGCTTTGGGTATCAGTACCAAGTCAAATGATTTTCCAATCTGCTTCATGTACTTAAAAGAGAAGGGACGCTTTGCGTCCCTTCTCTTTTAAGATAGCAATTTCTCAACTGCGGCAATCACATCTTCAGGCTGAGGAATTGTGAGGTTTTCTAATCCACCATTGTAGGGAGTTGGAACATCCAATGCTGCAAGCTTTACAACTGGTGCATCAAGCTCATCGAAGTAATTGTCATTGATCGAAGCAATAATTTCTGAGCCGATACTGGCACAACGCATTCCTTCTTCTACAATCACCACGCGATGGGTTTTACGCAACGAAGTAGCAATGGTTTCCATGTCCAAAGGCTTCAACGAAATCAAGTCAATTACTTCAGGATCGTAGCCCCGCTCCACTAAAGTTTCGACTGCCTTGAGAACGTGATAGCGCATTCTTGAATAGGTGAGAATGGTAACATCGCTACCTTCCCGTACAATTTCCGCCTTGTCGAGAGGTAATAGATACTCTTCATCAGGAATATCTTCTTTAAGGTTGTACAGCAATACATGCTCAAAAAAGATAATTGGATTATCGTTGCGGATAGCTGACTTGAGCAAACCCTTAGCGTTGTAAGGTGTAGAACAAGCCACCATCTTAATCCCCGGAACTGCTTGGAAATAGGTTTCGAGACGCTGTGAATGCTCGGCTCCAAGGTTGCGACCTACGCCACCAGGTCCACGAATAACGAGCGGAATTTTAAAGTTTCCGCCAGATGTATAGCGCAACATCCCTGCATTGTTCGAGATTTGGTTGAACGCGAGTAGCAAGAAACCCATGTTCATGCCTTCGATAATCGGGCGTAAGCCAGTCATCGCTGAACCGATCGCCATACCTGTGAAGCTGTTTTCTGCGATCGGGGTATCGAGTAAACGCAAATCACCATATTTCTTGTAAAGGTCTTTGGTTACTTTGTAGGAGCCGCCATAATGCCCCACGTCTTCGCCTAAAACATAAACGGCTGGATCACGCTCCATTTCCTCATCGATCGCTGCTCTGAGGGCGTTAAAAAAAGTAACCTCTGCCATATAAATTTGTGATTGTGTCTATGATTATGTAAACAAGTCTTAAGCGATTATATCTTTTGGGGTGCGCCAATATAAGTAAGTGAGCGTAATAAATAACCCAAATCTAAAAAGCTGTGACGCACACGCAGCGTGCGCCACAGTTTTTGGGGTTTTAAGGTTTCTTTTGCTTACCTACTTATAGTCATTTTCTGGATGACTATCCTGCAAATAGAAGTGGCTTGACAGATAAACGCAACCGAGTCAACTCACGCTTATTATGGTTGAGAAGAGTATGTCCCCATGTATGATTTGTGTCTTCAGAACAGTCTTTAGCAAGGGATTCGCCGATTTTTTCAAAACTTGTTTCCATATCGTTTTTGAGTTTCTCAGGTGCAGTCCAAGAGCCAATCACGAACACTCTGTGGTCTAGATCTTTGGGGATCTGACGTTTTATGAAACTCAGCCGATCTTTACAGTTATCGAAATCGATTAATAAAACCATCATTCGGTCTGGATATTGCCTCATTCTGGGCGCATGATCATTTATAAATTGATCCACAGCTTTTGTCCAACCAGCCGCAATCGGCAGCACCTGAATATATCTGTTATCAAGGTCATAAATAAACCCGTTAGCAATTTGTCGATTAGCGTCATCTTCGGGTAGTACGAGAACATGTGGTTTGTGCCGATTTACACTCATAGCTCTATATCGCCAGAAATCAAAGCGCTGATCAAGTCACCTTTCACAGGCTTATCACTGAGCAACCTGATCAAAGTTGGTTCTAGATGACTTTTGCGATCGAGTATAAAGGTGTTTTCGTCGGAAAATTTGCGAATTGCTTCTTCATTATGTGACGTTACTAAAATCTGACCACTATTCTTAAATGAGCGCCGTAAGGTTGTGATGAAATGCCCTACCTCTGATAGAGAAAGATAGTTGTCAGGCTCATCCCAGAAGCAAAAAGGACTATAGTATTTGTTTGCAGCTAGGACAACAGCACATAGGAAAAAGCATTTTTCGCCATCAGACAAGTCTTTAAAATCAAGACTCAACGTTTGATTATTGGCTTCAAACTGAACAATCATGCTTTTTGCATCTTTGCCAATCGGTTCATTCTGGATGTCCTGAATATCAGGCATAACTTCGCGAAGGTATCTGTCAATCTGCGT
>CASBRC010000166.1 GCA_949128015.1 Synechococcales cyanobacterium PMM_0003 | reverse complement strand
TTCTGCCAAATTTCTATTTCAAATGGTTTCTCCCTTAGCTTTTCTAATCTGTCCATCTTTTTATGACCTTTGCTTTTTGCTTTTACTTATGTCTAATTCTATACTGGGAAGGGAGTATGAAGATCAAGAGGTTTTAGTCATCGATTTATATAAGCGAATCTATGATCAACAAACAAATATTGATAAAGGCTTTTTGGTGATTTTCGCTGGCAAAAATAGTTTGTATGGTATTACGATCGCAACTTTGCCAAATGTAGAAGATGTGCCAGTAAGTATTATCCAACCAGTATCAACAGGTAGGACTTGTGTGTACACAGTAGAGAGGGATCTGGGGGGTGAGGGCGGTCTTTGTTCCACGTAACATCAGTTATTTACGATCGCATTTTAGATATTGCGATCGCTATTTGCCTTTTGAAGGGTCGATCACAATGGGCGCACTTACGAATCTTTAGGATTATGCCCAGCAGAAATTATGCTTTTGCATTTTGAGCGAACATTACCCGACAGGAAAGCTGAATTAGTGACCGCATAATCAAAAAATTTGCTTCTTAAGTAGGTGGACGTAATAAATAACTCAAACCAAAAAAGCTGTGGCACACGCGCAGCGTGTGCCACAGCTTTTTTGGGTTTTGTATTTAATTATGTCCATCTACTTAAGAGGAATTACTTCGTTGCGTGGTTAAATACAGTAATCAATTTTGTGTGCAAGTCATGCAAAATTCATTACTGTATTTACGGCAACTTGACATTATGTGCGGAATTGTTGGCTATATCGGACATCGCTCGGCAAATGAAGTTTTAATCTCAGGATTACGCAAGCTTGAGTATCGCGGCTATGACTCCGCAGGCGTTGCCACAATTCCTTTAGGCGATCGCAGTTTGCATCGGGTCAGAGCCAAGGGAAAGTTAATCCAACTTGAAGAGAAATTAAACGTAGATACTGCTCCTCAAGCACCAATTGGGATTGGACATACGCGCTGGGCAACTCATGGCAAGCCCGAAGAACATAATGCCCACCCGCATACTAATACGATAGGCAACCTTGCCGTTGTCCAAAATGGCATTGTTGAAAACTATCACCTCTTACGGACTGAGTTAAAAGAGCTTGGTCATATTTTTGTCAGCGAGACTGATACAGAAGTAATTCCTCACATGATTGCGGAATTTTTGAGCCAATTAGAAAAGCAAGGCAATGTTATTCCTGAAAAATCGCCTTCAGTGCTATTTGAAGCAGTAAGGCTCACTGTCGGAAAGTTGCAAGGTGCTTATGCGATCGCAGTTATTCATGCCGATTATCCCGATGAATTAGTTGTCGTGCGTCAACAGGCTCCCCTTGTGATTGGTATTGGTAAAGATGAGAACTTCTGCGCTTCTGACACACCTGCGCTTGTTGCCTATACCCGTATAGTCATTCCCCTAGAGAATGGAGAAATCGCCAGACTTACCAAGGAATCTGTGCAGGTCTATAACTCAAAAGGCGATCGCCTCCGTCGTGCGCCCCAAACCCTCAACTGGAATCCGACGATGGTGGAGAAGCAGGGCTTTAAGCACTATATGCTTAAAGAAATCTATGAGCAACCAGGGGTATTTCGCACAGGTTTGGCAAGTTACATTAGCGAAGCTAATAAAGTTGATCTAGGTTTACCCACAGGTTTTATTAATCAAATTGAGCGTGTAGAAATAATTGCTTGCGGAACCAGTTGGCACGCCTCATTAGTTGGTAAATACTTGCTAGAGCAGCTCGCAGGTGTTCCCACCAGTGTTCAATATGCTTCCGAATATCGGTATTCGCCACCGCCTTCTCTAGCAAATACGCTCGTGATTGGCGTGACCCAATCGGGCGAAACTGCGGATACATTGGCGGCGTTGGAATTAGCCAAATCAAGGGGCGATCGCTGTCTCGGCATTACCAATCGCGTTGAAAGTTCGATTGGGCGAATTTCTGACGCGGTGATTGATACCCAAGCAGGAATTGAAATTGGCGTAGCCGCGACGAAAACTTTTGTCGCGCAATTACTGATGTTCTATTTACTTGCTTTAGAGTTTGGGCTTGCGAATGGGAAGCTCTCAGAAGCGAAATCTGTCGAATTAATCGAAGGATTACGGCAGCTTCCCGCTTATATGGAACGAATTCTGGAAAGCCAAGAGCGTTACATAGAAGAGCTTTCACGTCAATTTACACATACTAAAGATTTTATCTTTCTAGGTCGTGGCATCAACTTCCCGATCGCACTTGAAGGTGCGCTCAAGCTTAAGGAAATCAGTTACATTCATGCGGAGGGCTATCCCGCAGGGGAGATGAAGCATGGCCCAATCGCATTATTGGATGCAGATGTGCCTGTAGTTGCGATCGCAACGCCGGGTGCTGTGTATGAGAAGGTGCTTTCAAATTCTCAAGAAGCCAAAGCTAGAGATGCCAAATTAATCGGTGTTGCGCCTCTTGACGATCCTGCGGCGCATGAGGTGTTTGATCACATTTTGCCAATTCCTGTAGTTGATGAGATTTTCTCGCCAGTTCTGACGGTGATTCCGTTGCAACTTCTTGCCTATCATGTGGCAGCCCATCGTGGTTTAGATGTCGATCAACCCCGAAATCTCGCTAAATCGGTCACTGTTGAATAATCATGCAAAGGCGGCGCTTTGCTCCGCCTTTGCTTTAGGTGAAAACTATGCAATGGTTCACATCAATTGGCAAAACTCTAAAGCTCGATCGCATTGTTAACATTGCCAAAGATTCACTTTGGCAAGCAAATTGCCCATTGTGTAAACGCCCTGCGGATGGAATTTTGTGCAAAGATTGCGATCGCCAAATTGCGGCTTACCAAGCTCCAGAATTTTTGCAGAAAGATAATCCAATTTCACCAGAAATCCCGCTTTATAGCTGGGGGATTTATGATGGCGCATTGAAACGGGCGATCGCCGCTTGCAAATATGATAATCATCCCGAAATTATGGAAGCGATCGCAAAAAAAATTGCTGATACATGGACGCGATCGACCGATGCGAGAACCTTTACCCAAAATATCAAAAAAATCTCAGTAATTCCGATCCCCCTACATGACAATAAATTAAGATCGAGGGGATTTAACCAAGCCGAAATTTTGGCGCGGCGTTTCTGTGATTTGACCGCGTTGCCATGCCATCCCCAATTGTTGCAACGGGTCAAGGATACTAAAGCGCAAATGCAGACCAAAAGTATCAAAGAGCGCGAACAAAATTTATCTAAGGCTTTTACAATTCCCTCAGCCCAAGTTTCTCAACAGGCAAACTCGCGATCAGTAATTCTATTTGATGATATTTATACCACTGGTGCGACAATCCGCGAAGCGATCGCCACACTTGCCGCCAGCAAAATGACAGTGCGCGGTGTAATTGTGATTGCACGCCCACAATTTAAAAGCCAATAGCTAAAAGCCAACCGCTAAAAACTATTTGTGAAGTTCGAGTTCAGACTTCATTTTTTCGAGCGTCATATTCATCTGCTCAAACATTTGCTGTGGCGTAATCCCAAAGTTGCCTAACTGATTTTCTAGTTGCTTTAGAGTCATCTGCGCCATAAAATCATCGGATAGCTCAAACCTTTTCATGAAAATTTTATAACGATCCATCATCTCTTCCATTTTTTCAATGAAGAGAATTTTACCCTCGCGATCAAACTTGCCGTAACTACCACCAAGCTGAGTGAGCGCTTGATAATCTTGAAATAGATTACGAGCTTCGTGTTGAACAATCTCAGAATCAAAAAATGCCATTTTAATGCTCTGCTTTCTTTACATCTATTGTAATTTTACAGGCTAGATTAGCTTTACAGAAATTAACCAAAGTGGTGATATCACTATAAAACCCAACAAATTAAAAATGGCGCTTTGCGCCATTTCTAATTTGTTGGGTTTTTATTACAGGCAAGGGGCTTAAGCTCCTTGTTCTTGGTAGATTTTCAAGTCATGATCGGTACAGCGCGATCGCGTTTTCGAGGTAAGAACCTAACTGAAACTCGCTTTAAGTCAAATTTATTTTCAAGCTCATGCACATAGTCAACCGCTTCGCCCTCATGTTCTCGATTGTCAAGGGTCTCTAATAGGCTCAAAATTTCGTTGTCTAGTCCAGGCTGACCGATGAATAGGTGCATGAGTGTTTCGCAATTATCATCATCAGGATAGATGGGAATGTAGTAGATATAAGGGGTATCCATATGCTCCATATGATTACGTGGATTTAGTCACACTTTAATTTTTGAAATCTAAACTTTTGTAAATATTAGATCGTAGTTATAGCTGTTACAACAACTGCAACAAAGATACAACATTGCAATAGAGGGTAAACTAGGGAACTAGAATAGAAATACAACAACATGCTAAGTAAGCAATTGCGATCGTATCAGCGATTGACCTTGCAAACAAAGTGCGATTCATTTAAATCATGCTCAATCCAGACCTAAATTCAATTCAACTCACCCAAGATGACTACGAGCGCTATTCACGTCACTTGATCTTGCCTGAGGTTGGTGTAGAAGGACAAAAGCGTCTCAAGGCTGCTAGCGTACTGTGCATCGGTACTGGTGGCTTGGGTGCGCCCTTACTGTTATATCTCGCTGCCGCAGGTGTCGGACGCATTGGTATCGTAGACTTCGATGTGGTAGATACCTCTAACCTTCAACGTCAAATCATTCATGGCACTAGCACCGTTGGTAGACCCAAGATTGAATCTGCTAAAGAGCGGATCTTAGAGATCAATCCCTATTGTCAGGTTGATCTATACAACACACATCTATCCTCAGCTAATGCTCTAGAGATCATGGCTCCCTACGACATTGTTGTTGATGGCACAGATAACTTCCCCACGCGCTATCTCGTCAATGATGCCTGTGTATTGCTCAATAAGCCTAACGTCTATGGTTCGATTTATCGTTTTGAAGGACAGGCGACTGTTTTCAATTATGAGGGTGGTCCCAACTATCGCGATCTCTATCCAGAGCCACCACCACCGGGTTTAGTTCCCTCTTGCGCTGAAGGCGGCGTTTTAGGGATTTTACCAGGGATCATTGGTGTCATTCAAGCCACAGAAACTGTCAAGATTATCTTAGGCAAGGGAAATACTCTGAGCGGGCGTTTGTTACTTTACGACGCTCTGAAGATGACCTTCCGCGAGTTAAAACTACGTCCTAACCCAGTCCGTCCTGTAATCGAAGAATTGATCGATTATCAGATGTTCTGTGGTATTCCTCAACAAAAACAAACTGAAATGGAAGCACAACAGGCGATCGCCGAAATTACTGTTACCGAACTTAAAGCGATCATTGATGCTGGTGCATCAGATTATGTGATCATCGATGTGCGTAACCCGAATGAATGGGAAATCGGCAGAATCCCTAACACCGTATTAGTACCTTTGCCAGAAATCGAAAATGGTAATGGTGTTGAGAAAGTCAAGGCTTTACTCAATGGTCATAAGCTAATTGCCCATTGCAAAATGGGTGGGCGATCGATGAAGGCTTTGGGCATTTTGAAGCAAGCTGGCATTGAGGGGATCAATGTACAGGGCGGCATCAATGCATGGAGTGAGCAAATCGATCCTTCGATTCCGAAGTACTAAAAAAAGAGGGTGCTTTGCACCCTCTTTTTTTAGCGGTTTAACGTTAATTCTTTTTTATTACCTAAAATCCCCTGTGGTCGCCATACCATCAGCAAAATTAGAGTAACGCCAATCAAGATTAGCTGGATTGCTTCAAACCTACCGCCATCGGCACGAATTTGTTCGGGTAAAAATCGCGGTAGGGCATTATAAAACTGAAATATTGCTGCACCGAGAATGACTCCCAGATTGTTTCCTGCGCCGCCAATGGTAATAATCGTCCATGCTTGAAATGTAATCAGGGGAACGAAGTTATCAGGGTAGACAGTAGTTAATTGCCAAGCATAAAAAGACCCCGCCATTCCCCCGATCGCACCGCCGATCGCAAAAGCTTGGAGTTTATACCAAAACACATTTTTGCCTAGTGCTTTCGCCACCTCTTCATCTTCACGAATTGCTTTGAGGACTCGTCCCCAAGGCGATCGCACTAGCCACTCCAATCTCCAATACACGACAGCAACGACAGCAAGCAGCAATGCTGCTAGGACAAAGGAGTAATTTTGACGCGAGACTAGGTTAACTAGAGGAAGTGGAAAATCCTGTACACCTCTTGTGCCTTTTGTCAGCCATTCTTCGTTATTTACAAACAGCCGTACCATTTCTGATACACCGATGGTGACAATCCCTAGATAGTCTTCACGCAATTTTAAGGCAGTACTGCCAATTATTATTCCTAGTAAACCTGCGATCGCAGAAGCGATCAGAAAAGCTAAAAACCAAGGCACGCCATTAAGACTGAGCAATACGGTTGTATATGCTCCGACTGTCATAAACGCCACGTGACCAAAGTTAACTAAGCCTGCAAATCCCCATTGCAGATTCAGTCCTAGACTAAACAGAGCAAAGATGGCGGCATTGATTAAAAGAGTTGTGATGTATTCGAGCATGAATTAATTGACTGCACACTAGGGCTTATATTAAGTCTAGATTGGTACGCTTTAAAAGAGCATCTAAAAGATATGCGTCTATGCATTAATCCCACTTGCCCAATTCCTGATCATCCTGATAATGATAATCATCTAAATTGTCAGGGATGTGGCTCTGAATTATTGATTGATGGTTGTTATACCGTAACCAAATTATTAAGCGATGCTGGTGGATTTGGGGTCGTTTACGAAGCCACCAATCCAGCAGGCAAACCCAAAATCCTGAAAATTCTTAAGCAGGAATTGAATGAAGATAGTAAGGCTGTATCGCTGTTTCAGCAAGAGGCTTTTGTCTTAGGGCAGATCGAACATGCGGGGATTCCGAAAATTGATAACTATGTGCATCACGATCTCGAAAACGGGACAATGTTGCATGGGATTATCATGCAAAAAATCGAGGGGTTAAACCTTGAGCAATGGATTAACCAACGACAGGGACAACCGATCGCCCAAAAACGGGCGATCGCATGGCTACGACAATTGGTAGATATTCTTGCGGTGGTGCATCGCAACAAATATTTTCATCGCGATATTAAGCCAGCCAATATTATGTTGTCTCCTTCAGGACAGCTAGTTTTAATAGATTTTGGTACGGCTCGTGAAGCCACACATACTTATCTTGCCAAGATTGGCGGTGTGCAAGGCGTTACGAGTATTTGTTCAGTGGGATATACTTCGCCTGAGCAGGAAAAAGGTTTTGCCGTACCGCAGTCAGATTTTTATGCGCTCGGCTGCACGATGATCCATTTGGTAACTGGCAAATATCCGCTTGATACCTATAATCCCGATCGCGATATTTTTGAGTGGCGATCGCATGCTCCTGAAATTTCGGAAGAGTTCGCCGATCTAATTGATGCGATGACTGCGCGGAAACCCAGTGATCGCCCAATTAATTGCGAATCAATTTTAAAGATTCTCAAGGAAATTGAACTGATCGATAAACTTGCGCCCAATGACAAAACTAAGGCTAAACGGAAATCCATTCAGAGAGCAATCAAAGAATCAACCCGCAAACCAACTTCCCCGATTTTACTGACTGTATCGGTAATGATCGCCGCCTTTGTCGGGTTGAGTATCGGCACGGTGATTAAGGTTTCTGCGATCGGTAATTTTGAAGATATTAGTATTCAACTGCCAGTATTTCAGCAAAAGCGCCTAAATCCGAGCAAATTTTTGCTTGGACATACGGATGCAATTCAGACTGTGGCTCTCAGTCCTAATGGCAAGACGATCGCTAGTGCCAGTGATGATGGAACCGTTAAGCTTTGGGAATTGGAGGGAGACAACACTAGTCCAATTAAGGAAATTAAAGATCAAGGTGGCTGGGTACGCGCCGTAGTGTTTCTATCCGATCGCCAGATCATCACCGCAGGTCAAGATAAAACCATCAAAATAATTGACATTGCTTCAGGGAAAATACTCAAAACCTTGAGCGGTCATACCAATCTAATTAACAGCTTAGCGATCGCAAAAGCCAGTGATCTACTAGTTAGTGGCAGCTATGACAATAATGTGAATATTTGGCAAATCT